>JAJYZK010000248.1 GCA_021799945.1 Acidobacteriota bacterium | reverse complement strand
ACCCCCCGGATCCTCCTCCCGGGCAGATCCAGGTCGAGGTGGCTTGGTGCGGCATCTGCGGCACGGACCTTCACGAGTACATCGGCGGCCCGGTATATATCCCGCAGGAGGCCCCGCATCCTCTGACATCCGTCAAAGCTCCCGTACCCATCGGGCACGAGATGTCAGGGCGGGTTGTCGCGGTAGGCGAGGGCGTGCATAACTTCGCGGTAGGCGACCGCGTTGCGGCCTGTCCGATTATCGGGTGCCACGAGTGCCGCTGGTGCAGATCCGGCTCCATGGCGCAATGCGATCAGGTTGCATTTCTGGGCACGAGCTGGTGGGGCGGCGCTCTGTCGGAGTGCCTGAACCTGTATGCCTACCAGTGCTTTCATTTGCCAAATGCAATCTCCGATGAGGTCGGGGCCATGGTTGAGCCGTTTTCGGCCGCGGTGCGCGCCGTTTCCCAGGCGGGGATCGGGCCGGAAGACAACGTGGCCGTTGTGGGCGCGGGGCCGATTGGGTTGATGGCGCTGCTCGCCGCGAAGCTCCGGGGAGCGAAACGCGTCGTCGCCGTGGAGGTTGCCCGGGGGCGCCAGGAGACGGCGAAGAAGCTGGGGGCCACGGAGGTCATCGATCCGGCCCGCGAGAACCCGGAAAAACGCGCGCTCGAGATCACCGGCGGCGAGGGCTTCGACGTGGTGCTGGAATGCGCCGGGCAGCCGGTCACCGCGCAGCTCGCCGGGCGGCTCACCCGGACCCGCGGCCGGCTGGTCGTCATGGGAGTGTTCGAGAAGCCCGCTTTGCTCGATTTGACCGACCTGGTCTTTCGCGAGAAGACCGTGAGCGGCAGCATGAGCGGATATGGATTGTATGAGGAGACCATTCGTCTGATGTCCGACCCGCGCTTCAAAGGGGAGGACCTGATAACCGGACGCATCCCCCTGGACGACTTGGTGAACCGCGGCTATCACGGGCTGCTGTATGAGAAAGAGAGCAACGTAAAGACGCTGGTTTCGCCCCGCTGAGAATCCTTTCGCGGCGATCGGCCCGGAGCGCAATCGCGCGACGCCGGCGCACACCCGACACGCCAGGAACAGTGCGCCCCCCACCCACGCCGTCCGTCCGGACCTTGTTTTTCCAGACCTTTTCGACATGCATCAGCGGGTCTCTGTCAAAGAACGCAGTCACCATCCGCCCTTAACTGCGAAAGGATCGGCTGGCAAGACCCGCGCACGCGGCGAGCGACCGGCGCGCTCAATTGTTTGGCATGCGAGGTTGACTATGGCATCTAGTGCCAACTATAGTATTCCCTGCGGGCGCATGGAATGCCGCACCCCGAATGCTTCATGTGGCGGCTCCCGCCCACGGAAGGATTCTTGCAGATGAAAAGAACTGCTCTCCCTCTCCTCTTCGCTTCGGTCCTGGCTTCGGTCCTGGCATTTGCACAAGTCCAGGGAAACGGGGCGTTGACCGGCGCATGGCAGGTGCACACCTCCGTCTCCGGCAACGAAAGCGATGCCGTGTGCACGTTCGCCCAGAAGGACAACAATCTCACGGGAACCTGCGCCACCGACCAGGGCGCCTCCAAGCTCATTGGGAAAGTCGATGGGACCAAGGTTTCCTGGTCATACGATTCCGAATACAACGGCTCGCCGCTGACCGTGACCTACAGCGGGACGCTGGCTTCGGGCAAAATCACCGGCGATGTGGACGTTGAGCCCTTCGCCGTCGACGGAGACTTTACGGCCACGCAGTCCAAGTAGAGCGCAAAGTTTGGTAAGCGGAGCCGGTCGAGTCCGCGCAGGCGGCAGGGTGAAGCAGAGGCGCGAGAGAGTGACCAGAGCGTGGGCGGGCGCCGCCCTGTGGCTCGCGTTCGTGGGCGTGTTGGCCGGCTTCCTTCGGGCTGAACATAAGTCAGCCGGCGTGCTGGCGGTGTCGACAATGCCCAGACTCGGAACCGTCGATACCCGGTATCTCTCCTTCAACGTGGAGATGGTCGAGGTGACCGGGGGGCGGTTCTGGAAGCCCTACAAGGCCATCGCCGGAAGCCCGGAGGCCGCAAAACCCAACGCGGCGCGGGATCCGAACCGGGCGGTGGGCGGCGATTCCGATTTGTATCGGTTCAGACCGCCCATCGACCTGAGCAATCCCCGGCTGCGGAAGCTCGCGGCGGCCTTGGGGCCTTCTTACCTCCGCGTGAGCGGCACGTGGCAGAACAGCACGTATTTTCAGAATGACGACAATCCAGCGCTCAAGCAGCCACCGGAGGGCTTCAAGGGCGTATTGACGAGGGTGGCATGGAAGGGCGTCATCGACTTTTCGAAGGCGATCGACGCAAGACTGGTGACCTCCGTCGCCATCAGCCCCGGCGTGAGGAACAGTGCGGGAGTCTGGACCCCGAGCCAGGCCCGGGCGGTGTTCGATTATACGAAGAGCCTCGGGAGCGATATCGCCGCCGCCGAGTTCATGAATGAGCCTACGTTCCCGGGCCCGGGCGGCGCTCCGCAAGGCTACGACGCCGCGGCCTTCGCAAAGGACGTGAAGGCGTTCGAGGCATTCCTGCGGACCGAGTCCCCAAAGGCGCTATTTCTGGGGCCCGGTGGTGTGGGCGAAGGCGTTTCCCTCGCTCCGGGCGGCGTAAAGATGAAGCTGCTGGCCACAGACGACCTCCTGCAGGCTACCGGGCCTGTCTTCGATGCATTTTCCTATCACTTTTATGGGGCGGTTTCACGCCGGTGCATGGGAAACACGACCGTCGATCAGGCTCTTTCGGCAGAGTGGCTGGATCGAACGGACGTGGTTGAGCAGTTCTACGCCGCGCTCCGAAACAAGTATCTCCCCGGCAAGCCGCTCTGGCTGACGGAGACAGGCGAAGCCGCCTGCGGCGGCGATCGGTTCGCCGGCGAATTTGTTGATGCCTTCCGCTTCGTAAACCAGCTGGGGAGCCTTTCCCAGAAGGGCGTGCAGGTCGTGATCCACAACACGCTTGCGTCCAGCGACTACGGACTCCTGAACGAGGACACTCTTGACCCCAGGCCGGACTATTGGGCCGCCTTGCTGTGGAAGCGGACCATGGGGAGCACAGTGCTCGATCCAGGCGCCTCCCCAAATGACCCGAGCTTAAGAATTTTTTCGCACTGCCTGGAAGGGGAAAAGGGCGGAGTAGCGGTCGTCGCATTGAATGCCGACGCCACTCACGACGCGTCCGTGACCATTCCGATGGCGGGCGCGCGGCGCACGCTGACGGCGCCGGAAATGACGAGCGCGGCCGCGCTCTTGAATGGGACCGAATTGCAGGCCGGACCGGACGGATCCCTTCCACCGCTCAACGGAATGCCGGCGCCGGCAGGAACGCTTCATCTGGCCCCCGGCAGCATCACGTTCCTGACCTTCCCTACCGCGCACAACAAGAGCTGCGCGTAGCGCGCAAACCCGTGCGCATATCAGACGCGCGGTCCGACTTTCGCCGCTCTCCTTCGTCCGCAATCTCTCGCCTGCAAGCTGGGCCCGTGGCGAGGCTTGTGGCGATGATCCAGCGCGACGGCGTTCAGGGGAGAGATCCGCGCCGCGTTTATACTCGAGAGGTGAGCCAACTTGAACACTGAGTGACAGCGGAGCTGTTCCCGCGCGCTCCATTTGACCCTCGCAATCCGATCCAGCGGCGCCCCGAGCGATGACCAGCACTCTGCAGAGCCGAAAGCAGCAATTCGTGCGCGACGCGATCTTCGACGCGGCCATCGACCTGTTTGCGGCGAACGGCTTCGACGAGACGACGGTGGAAGAAGTCGCGAAAGCCGCAGGCATATCCCGGCGTTCGTTCTTCCGCTATTTCGCAAACAAAGATGACCTGCTTGCGCAGAGCGTCCTGAACTACGGCGCGGTGCTTGCGGAAGCGATCGAAGCGTGTCCCTCGGATTTGTCGCCCCTCGAAGTGGTCCGGGAGACGATTTCCACCGGGGTGAAGCATGTCGCCGCGCAACCGCGCACGCGCCAGATTATCGAGATCGCCATACGCAGTCCTGCCGCCAAACGGTCCCACCTATCGCGCATGATCGATGTCGAAGATCGTTTGGCTGAGGCCTTTGCCGGAAGGCTGAAGAGCTCCTCCAGGGACGCGATGAAGCCGAGACTGCTCGCCGGCCTCACGCTTGCGGTCATGAACTCGACGATCGGCGCGTGGTTTACGGAAGAGCACTCGGATCTCGCCACGTCGGGGAAACAGGCTCTGGCCACGATCGCCCGCATCTTTCGCGATAAATAAGGCGCGAAACATAATATCGCTGATTTTGAGCACTCACTGCGCTTGACAAAGCAGGCGGCAACGCCATAAAACAATGTTGTTGCGGTGAAGGAGTTCACCTTTAACCGCTGCCCGTCAAACGGCTTCCTCCTAGCGACAGGCAGATGATGACTCCTAACAGGGAATCCTGTTGTGGGGTCGCGCCTCTCCAGAATTCCCAATCAAACCTGAAATGGATTGCTTGAGTGCCGAAGATATCGGCACGCTGCGTCTGTTGTATGAGGCCTGTATTCCCGCAGGTGTGCTCTTGAGCAAGGCGGATCTGCTGGCGGAAGGCGACCTGCATCGGGCAATGCGCTACTTGAAACAAGGAGACAGTGAATTGCAGAAATACTTTTACATTGCGCTTGGAGGTTCACTCGGATCGATTGCCCGGTATTGGGTGGGTACAGCCATAGCGGGAAGGTTGGGAACCAGATTTCCCTATGGGACCTTCGTCATCAATGTGACGGCGTGCGTTATTATCGGCTTCTCGTTGGAGCTTCTCGGACATCATGTGGAATACAATCCGGCCTGGAGATATTTGATTCCGACGGGTTTTATCGGCGCTTACAGCACTTTTTCCACCTTTGAGTGGGAGACCTATGCGAATTTGCGGTTAGGCGCCTTCCTGATTGCCGGTTCCTATGTAGGATTGAGCCTTCTTCTTGGCCTGATCGGCGTATGGTGCGGCGTGCTGCTTGCGCGGCTTGCGCCATGAGAGCAAACAAACCTGCAAACGATGAATCGATCCTGCAGGTCATGGGAGAGCCCGGGCGCCCAATCTGTCCTTTGCGTTCCGCATCGAATGAAACTCACCAGGATGAAACTAACGATGAAACCAACCAGGATCCTCCCCCTGTAACTTCTAAAAGCAGCTTGCCGAAGGGTTAGGCGCTATGCGGCGCCAGGAGGAATCGGCTGAGGCCAAGTGATGTATTCTTGGGAACGTTGCCGAGCTTCTCGTATCGCAAAGAGGATTGCGTCCGCAAAGGAGCGCTATGTTATCTGCCGGAAAGGCCGTAAAGGTTTCGATTTACCTCAGTGAAGGGGCAACCCGCC
>JAJYZK010000247.1 GCA_021799945.1 Acidobacteriota bacterium | reverse complement strand
CGGTCACCTTTATCGTGATCGGACTGATCGTCTGCGTCGCCGCCTTGAATATTCTGACGGCGCTGACCATGATGGTGATGGAGAAGACCCGGGACATCGCCGTGCTGCTCTCCTTTGGAGTCCGGCCCGCGCAGATTCGCTCGATCTTTTTGCTTCAGGGCCTGCTGATCGGCGTGGCGGGGACGATTCTCGGCCTGATCGCGGGATACTCTCTGGCCTGGGCCGGAGGGCATTACCGCCTGATACCGCTTTCGGCCGCGGTCTATTCCATCGATTACCTGCCATTCGCAATCCGCTGGAGCGACGGGGCGATTGTGGCGCTGGTGGCCCTGGGAGTCTCCCTTCTGGCCACGCTCTATCCTTCGGCCTCGGCCGCGCGCATTTTGCCGGCGCGGGCGCTTCGCTATGAATAGGGGCGGGGGAGCGGCGGCCGTCCCGGTTTCCTTTTGCGCCTTCCTAAGTGTGGCGAATCGGAAATTCGCTCAAGAACAACCGCAGATCCTTCGACTCCGTTTGGCCCAAAAGCAGGCCAAACTCCGCTCAAGATGACCGTTCCTTTGTTATGCGAACTTCCGACTCAGGACGCTAGGGAAGCGGAGAGTTTCTCGCGGGGCGCAGGCCTTCTCCGGTCGGCGGAGAAGAGTCGATGGCGCCGGGATCCACCGGGGGCAGCACCTTCCACGCCGTATGGCGGTCGCGGCGGGTCCAGAGAGTCATCGCCGGGCAGCGGACGGATCGCAACACCTCGCCGAAGATTCCTCCCCGCAGATCCGCGATCAGATCACTGCCGGTCCGCACGCCCAGCAACAGCAGGTCCGCGCGCAGCTCCTCCGCCAGGCGGACAATCTCCGCGGCCGGATCGCCTTCGCGGATGGCGCAGGCGGGTTGAATGGCGCTCCAGGCTTCGCGGCTCATCAAGCGCTCCAGGATCGCCAACTGGTCCCTCGGCAGGTTTTTCAAGCCGGATTTGCCGATGCAGAAGATGGCGAGCGTGGCTTGGCGCCGAAGGGCCATGTTGCCGGCCAGCAGCGCGGCCTCCATCACTTGGCGGGAGGTTTCGCAGGCCAGGAGCAGATGTTTCCAGGGTAGCGTCTTCCTCTCGCGCCGAAGCGCGGCCGGGCCCAGCGCCAGCACCGGTCGATTGGATTTGCGAATGACCGTTGCGGTGATGGAGCCGGTCGGATGGGGCTGTGTCCCGGCCGGCCCCGACGTTCCGATGACGATGTAAGAGGCGTTGAGCCGATTGCCGATGTGCACCAGCTCGGCCGCCACGGCGCCCATGGCGAAGACGCCGCCGACGGACAGTCCGGACCTTCTCCATTCCGCCGATGCTTTGGCTACCGTGTCGCTCAACTCCTCCTTGCGCAACTGCAACGTGCGGTAGGAGTTCTCAGGGTGGGGGGGGAGGACATACACCAGGCGCAGCGGCGTGTTCTCCGTCTGAGCGACTCTCGCCGCGTAGTCGATGAGGGACTTTGTGATTGGAGAGAAATCGATGGCGGCCATTACCGGGCTGTCCGCGGCTTCCGATGCGAAGTTCATGCGCCTCTTCCTTGGCGATCAATCGATTTGGAGGGCGGAGAATGGAGGGCGGAGACATGGAAGCGGTTGGCGCCATGACCACCGTCTCGGGCGAAGTCTCCCAGCCCTGTCTCGGCTGCGGCCCTCACCACGACGCCCGTCGACTTGCCGGTTTACGAAACCCTATGCAGTCTTCCCACGGCGGGGCCGTCATTCACCCCGCTCCTCCCGCGCACGCGAGCCCGCCCAGACGCCCGCTCAGCTTCCCCGCTTACGCCCCCATGCCGATGTGCCGCATTCGCTCGAAGGCCGCGGTTCGATTCTCCGACGCGGGCGCAACCCTCGTAGATGCAGCGCAGGGCGCTACGGCCTCCGGCCTGGACATCACGATCAATGCCGGCGGCTTCTCGCTGCGGCGGCCGATTGGGATGCGGCGAATCCTTGAGGGGAAGGAATTCCATTCAGGATTCGCCAGCCCGTCGCGCGTCCTTTCGACCGACGGCTCCGCGTCTCCTGTCGCGCGGAGCGTAAACTCGCGCGAACAGGATTCGCACATCCAGAAAAAGCGCGTAGCCGCGCCCGCCTGCGCCAATTCGGGTGCTTCGACGGCATAAAGCGCGCCGGAGCGGAGATAAACCAGAGGTTCGTTGCAGGCCGGATTTGCGCATCGGTCAATCATGGTGGACCTCCTGTACAAGAAGCTAAGGTGTCCGGATCCGCGCCGCTGTAAGAGCGGTCACCGCACGCTGTGAGCGCTATCACTGCGGAATTCGCTCCACAGATTCGAGGCGATGCGGAGGGCGCGTTTTCAGGAATTCGCTTCCGGGCCGTGCGCTCCGGAAGGCCGGAGCGCAGCGGATTCGCTCGGTCAGGGCTCGGCCACGACTGGCGAGGAACAGGTTGGAATGGAGAATTGCCGGCGGCCATGCCGGGAGGTCGCTTCAGGGAGCGCCGCTACGCGGCGACGGCGCTTCCATCCTGTTGCTTGGGGGATTGCGGGGAACCCTTCGAGTAGACGCCAAGCAGGCTCCCGTTGAGGATAAGAGACGCGCCAGGAGGCTTTGGGTTGCGCGGAGGCTTTGGGTTGCGAGTCATGCCGGTCGCCCGCAGGCAGCCGAGCGGCGGCGCGCGGGGAAACGACGGTCAGTATGCGGGGATGCCCGTCACGCTCTGCCCGAGGATCAGCGTGTGAATGTCGTGGGTCCCTTCGTAGGTCTTGACGGACTCCAGATTCATCATATGACGCATCACCGGGTAGTCGTCGGTGATGCCGTTGCCGCCGAGTACGTCGCGGGCCAGCCGGGCGCATTCCAGCGCCATCCAGACATTGTTTCGTTTAGCCATGGAAATGTGTTCGAAGCCGGCCCGGCCCGCATCCTTCAGCCGCCCGACCTGCAGGGCGAGAAGCTGCCCTTTGGTGATCTCCGAGATCATCCAGGCCAGCTTCTCCTGCACGAGCTGATGGCCGGCGATGGGCTGGTCGCGGAACTGCTTGCGCAGGAGCGAATACTGGAGCGCGGTGTCGTAGCAGGACATGGCCGCGCCGAGCGCGCCCCATGCAATGCCGTAGCGGGCCTGATTCAGGCACATCAGCGCCGAGCGCAGGCCGGCGGCGCCCGGCAGCAGATTTTCGGCCGGGACGCGGACCTCCTGCAGCGAGAGACCGGAGGTGACGGAGGCGCGCAGCGACCACTTGCCGCGCACTTCATAGGCGCCGAAGCCGGGGCGGCCGGTCTCCACCAGGAAGCCCCGGATGCATCCATCTTCCTCATCGAGCCTGGCCCAGATCACGGCCACATCGGCGATCGATCCGGAGGTGATCCACATCTTTTCCCCGTTCAGGATGTAGTCCGCTCCGTCTTTCCGCGCGCGGGTGCGCATGCCGGCAGGGTTGGAGCCGAAATCCGGCTCCGTCAGGCCGAAGCAGCCGAGCTTCTCCCCTTTCGCCAGAGCGGGCAGCCATGCCTCTTTTTGCGCATGGCTGCCGAACTGAGAGATGGGGTACATCGCCAGCGCCGACTGAACGCTCACGAAGCTCCGAATTCCGGAGTCGCCCCGCTCCAGCTCCTGCATCACCAGGCCGTATTCCACATTCGACATTCCGGCGCAGCCATAGCCCTCAAGATTGGCCCCGAAAAAACCGAGCTCTCCCATCGGTGGAATGATCTCGCGCGGAAAGCGGGCCTCGCGGTTGCATTGCTCGATGATGGGCTCGATGTTTTCGTCGACGAAGCGCCGGGCGGTATCGCGCGCCAGCAGCTCTTCGCCCGAGAGCAAGCCGTCGAACTGGATAAAGTCCACGCCTTTGAAAGGGAAGGCCATTGGCGGAAGCCCCGAAATGCGACGGGGAAGGGAACAGACTAGCAGAGCGTGTGTTCGCTGGCCACATCGCATGGCCGCCGGGCAGCTCGCCGCCAAAGGCGGCTTGCGCAGCGAAACCGGCATCCAAATCCGGGTGCATGTTCTTGACTCGCCGCCGGAGGTCGCGGTACATTGCATTGTGGGCTTCCCTCCGCCGCCCCGGCCCCGATCACGCAGCTAAGCTGTTTATTTTGATCGCAGACGGAAAGCCATGAGCCCTGGCGCCAAGAAGCGCGTCCTGATTTTCATCGTCGCGTATCACGCGGAAACCACAATCGTCGAGGTGGTGCGCAGAATCCCCGCGCCGCTGCTGGAGGAGTACGACTTCGAGCTGCTGATCATCGATGACTCCTCTCAAGACCAGACCTTCGCGCTCAGCTACAAGTTGAGCCGGCAGACGGAAGCTCCCTTCAAGATCCACGTTCTTTACAATCCGAAGAACCAGGGCTATGGCGGAAATCAAAAGCTCGGCTACCGCTACGCCATCGAGCATGGATTCGACATCGTCGCGCTGCTGCATGGCGACGGCCAGTATGCGCCGGAGTGCCTCCCGGAGCTGTTGAAGCCCGCGGCCTCGGGCGCGGCCGCGGCGGTCTTCGGCTCGCGTCTGCTGACGCCGCGCAGCGCGCTCAAAGGCGGCATGCCGCTGTACAAATACGTCGGCAATCGCATCCTTACCCGCATAGAGAACTATCTGCTGCGCACCAGCCTGTCGGAGTTCCACTCCGGATATCGGATCTACACGGTCGACGCTCTGCGCCGGATCCCGTTCGAACTCAACTCCAATGGCTTCCATTTCGATACGGAGATCATCATTCAACTGGTGATCGCCAAGCTCGCCATCGCCGAACTGCCCATCCCGACCTACTACGGCGACGAGATCTGCCGGGTCAACGGAATTCCCTATGCGATGAATGTGGTCAAAGCCTGCCTGCATGCGAGATTGCAGGAGTGGAGCCTGTTCTACGACCGGCGCTACGACTGCGGGCAAAAGACCTTTTCCCGGTATCGGCCGAAGTTCTCCTTCGAAAGCACGCACACCGCCGCGCTCGATCTCGTTCCGGAACACTCGAAGGTGCTCGAGCTGGGCTGCGCCACCGGATACATGGCGCTGGCGCTGCGAGACAAGAAAGGATGCCGGGTCACTGGAGTCGACAAATATTCCATCTGCGAGGACAGCTTCGACGAATTCCACCGCCGCGATCTGAACGCCAGCCTGGCGGATGTGCCGATCGAAGCGAACGACTATGTCTTGCTTCTGGATGTCATCGAGCACCTAAGCTCACCGGAGGCTCTCCTCGAGGAATTGCGCGGCAGGCTCGGCCGGGCGGAACTGATCGTCAGCACAGCCAACGTGGCCTTCCTCGCCACTCGGATTATGCTGCTGGCCGGCCAGTTCAACTACGGGGGCCGCGGCATTCTGGATCTGACGCACACCCGGCTGTTTACCTTTC
>JAJYZK010000246.1 GCA_021799945.1 Acidobacteriota bacterium | reverse complement strand
TGCTTGGCTTCCAGGGCGTCCACCAGTTGCCGCAGCCGGGAGACATCCACATCGCTCGCAATCAGGTTGCCGACGCCCACGATAAAGACCGGTTGCGCCGGCGTGTCATGCTCCAGCGCTCCCTTCCGGTGGAGCTCGCTCAGCGAACGCATCAACTGGTTGTATTCGTTCTTCTCCCGCTCCAGGCGAGCGGTCAGATCCCGGCGAATGCGCTCGATCGACCAGCCGCGGAAATTCCGATTGAGAAATCCGGCGGCGGCCTCCAACTCCGCGGGTGAGAGATCCCGATCCAGCGTAAGCATGCGGTCCAGCACCGCCCCCGCCCGGGTGACCAGCACGGCGATAATGCGGCCGGTGGAAATGCGAGAGAAGTGGACATGTTCCAGCAGATGACCTTCCGCGCTGGCCGCCCACGCCAGCCCCACTCCGCTCGAAATCAGGGCCAGCACCTCCGAGGTGCGCGAGAGAAACTGCTCGCAACTGTTCACTCCGCTGAAGCTGTCCTCAATTTGCTCGCGGCGCTCCTGCGCCAGCGTGGCGGCGCGCGGCGCGCTCATGCAGTGCTCGGCGTAGAGCCGAAAGGCCTGCGGAGTCGGAATGCGCCCGGCCGACGAGTGCGGCTGCTCCAGCAATCCCGCCTCGCCCAGCGCCGCCATCACGTTCCGGATGGTCGCCGCGCTCATGCCGTCTTTGTTTTCGAATCGGCGGGAGACCGCCTGAGAGGCGACGGGCTCCCCCATCGCGATATACGCTTCAATGACCGCATTCAGGACCAGCCGCTCACGGGAACTGATCCGAAGGTCGGGAGACATGGTCCACCTGCCCTTAAAGCGCTCATTCCACACTGAGTTGAGTCGCCTTTTCAGCGTGGTCTCTCAGCTTCGATTCTAGGGGGTTGCCTCATCCGGTGTCAACGCTCGAAAGGCGCGGCGCAGGCCTTCGAGCCTATCAGCGAATCTCCAGAATGTTCTCATTCTTGGCCGCCCGCGCCGCAACCGCCTCTGACACCCCGCGCGCGATCTCGAAGAACCTCCGCGCATTCGGATTCCCTTCCCCCGCCAGCGCAATGGGCAGCCCGTGATCGCCGCCATGACGAATCTCGGGATCCAATTCCACGGAGCCGAGAAAGGCCAGCTTCAACTGCTTGGCCAGCCGTTCCGCCCCTCCGCGCGAGAAGACATCGATCTGCTGCCGGCAATGGGGACAGGTAAAGTGGCTCATGTTTTCGACGATTCCCAGCACGTCCACGTTGACCTGGTGAAACATTTCCAGCGCCTTCCGCGCATCCTGCAGCGATACATCCGAGGGCGTGGAGACAAGGATGGCGCCGCTCAGGGGAACCGTCTGCACCAGGGAAATCACCACGTCTCCCGTGCCGGGAGGGAGATCGACGATGAGAAAATCCAAGTCTCCCCACGCCACCTGCTGCAGAAACTGGCGAACAATCTGGTGCAGCATGGGGCCGCGCATCACCAGAGGCTTATCCCCCGGGGACAGGAAACCGATGGAGATCACCTTCAATCCGTGGGCTGCGACCGGTTCGATTCGATTCCCTTCCAGAACGCGCGGCTGCTGCCCGGAGCCAATCATGGTAGGCACATTCGGCCCATAGATATCGGCGTCGATGAGCCCGACGCGGTGACCCATTTTGGCCAGGCAGACGGCCAGATTCACGGCGACCGTCGTCTTGCCCACGCCGCCCTTGCCGGAACCTACGGCGACGATATGAGAAATCCCGGGGAGCGATTGCGGCCCGGACTGGGGATGCATATGGCCCATGGCGAAACTCCTTCTCGGTAATGTGCGGCCGGCCGTTAGCGCTGTCCGCCGCGCCGGCGCTCCATATCGGCCTGGCGGTGCTCGCGGCGGCGTCCGGCGTCGGCGAACCGCCGCTTCTCTTCCTCGGTTTCCGGCTCCAATACGGGCACCGGCACGCTGCGGCCCTGCGAATCCACGGCGACAAAGGTGAGATAGGCGGAGGCGACATGCCGCGATGTTCCCGCCACGGTGTTCTCCACCCATACCTTCACGCCGACCTCCATCGAGGTTCGAAAGGCGCGGTTGAGCGCCGATTTGAGGATCAGCAGATCCCCCACATGCACCGGGGCGATAAAGTCGATGTGGTCGATCGAGGCGGTCACCACATGGGTGCGTGAATGGCGATAGGCGGCCATCGCGCCCACCAGATCGATATAGTGCATGAGCCGGCCGCCGAGCAGATTGCCGAGCGTGTTGGCGTCGTTGGGAAGAACGATCTCCGTCATCTCCGATCGTGAATCCGCCACCCTGCGCGCGGGGAGAAAGGGACCGCCTGTTTCCATCGCCATGTCCGCTCCTTGCCTGCGGCGAGATCCGAAGTCTCTGAGCGCCGCTTTCCGCCGTCGCCCAACCTCTGCTCTACAATCGAAGCGTCGCGCCCAGCCTGGCGCCTCGCCCGCTCTCAGTTTCGACAAACGAGCGGATGAAAGCAAATCCGGCGACGGCGAGTTTCGGGAGTCAAACAGAACCCTATGGATAGAATCGCGATGTTTGAAGAGATTCTCAAGCAGAATCCCGGAGACGCCTTCACCCGCTATGGCCTGGCGATGGAGTACGCGAAGCTGGGGCGAACGGAACTCTCGCTGGCCGAGTTTTCCAAACTGCTCGACGGCCATCCGGACTATACGGCCGGCTACTTTATGGCCGCCCAGACTTTGCTGGCGGCGGGCCGTCCGGAGGAGGCGCGGAGCCGCCTGCGGGAAGGAATCGCGAGCGCCTCCAGGACAGGCAATTCGCATGCGCTCAGTGAAATACAGGCCGTTCTCGATGGCTTGGAGTAGCTCCCACCCGCGCTTAGAGCCTGTTATTCACTTTCCCGCGGGCGCCTCTTCGAGGGCATCAAATTTTTTCCTGCGGCCGCGGAGCCGCGGCGGGGCCGCAGGACGCATAATCTCAAGAGAATGAAGATCCCGCTCTTCCCCTTGGATATCGTGCTCTTTCCCGGGGCCGTGCTCCCGCTGCATATCTTTGAGGAGCGTTACAAGGAGATGATCGGCGAATGCATCGATCGGAGGCGAGCCTTCGGCGTTGTCCGCGCCCAGCGGGATGGATTGGCGGTGGTGGGCTGCACGGCCCAGATCGTCCGGCTTCTGGAAAAGTACGCCGATGGACGCATGGACATCCTGTGCCAGGGGCAGGAGCGTTTCGAAATCGAGAGCCTGGACAGCTCCCGCAGCTTTCTCCAGGCCGAGGTGGATCTGTACGAGGATCACGAGGAACCGGCCGGCCGTCTTCAGCGCCAGGAATGCGTGGCCCTCCATTTCGAAGCGCTGGATCTGATCGGCAGCGACGGGATGAACCCGCCGCTGAATCTCGATTTACCCGTCTCTTTTCAATTGGCGTGGTCGGCGCCATCCGATCTTGGATTCAAGCAGGAGCTTCTGGCGACGCGCTCGGATGCGGAAAGAACAACCCGGCTGGTGGCGTTCTATCAATCGATCCTACCCAAGCTGCGCAGCGGGGCGGAAGCCGGTAGAGCGGCGATTCGGAACGGCCATATCATGTAGCGATCGCCCTGCGTGGTCCGCAGTCCGAAGCGCGGGTGAGACGGTGGTGAGAGTTCTGCAGTCGGCTGGTCTAGAGTAAAACACCGGCCCCGGGCGCCGTTAGCATGCGCGGAGCCCTTGCTGCATTGCGCGGAGACCGCGCGCTGGAGGAGAGAACCCGATGCCTGCCCGCCTTCCCCTCACGTTAGGAGCTCTCAGCCGCACGAAGGAGTTTTGCGCCGCCCGGATCGCGGACCGCCGCGTAAAAGACGAGCTGCGCGAAAACCTGATTCTGCGGCTCCGGAGCGGAGAGCCGATCTTTCCGGGAATTATCGGATACCAGGATACGGTGATTCCCCAGATCGTCAACGCCATCCTCTCCCGGCAGAACTTCATCCTCTTGGGACTGCGCGGGCAGGCCAAGAGCCGGATCCTGCGGGCCCTGACCGACCTTCTGGACGAGCAGACGCCCTACATCGCCGGCTGCGAAATTCGCGACAATCCCTACCGCCCGCTCTGCCGCCGCTGCCGCGAGCTGACCGCGGAAAGCGGTCCGGAGACCCCCATCGCCTATCTGCGGCGAGGCGAACGCTACCTGGAGAAGCTGGCGACTCCGGATGTGACCGTCGCCGACCTGGTGGGCGACCTCGACCCGATCAAGGCCGCCCGCTCCGGCGAGGATCTTTCCAGCGAACTTACGATGCATTACGGACTGCTGCCCCGCGCCAACCGCGGCATCTTCGCGATCAACGAGCTGCCCGATCTGGCCGGCAAAATTCAGGTGGCCCTGTTCAACATCATGCAGGAGGGCGACGTGCAGATTAAGGGCTACCCGGTGCGCCTGGAGCTGGACCTGATGCTGGTCTTCAGCGCCAATCCCGAGGATTACACGGCTCGCGGCAAGATCGTCACTCCCCTCAAAGACCGAATCGGTTCGGAGATCCGCACCCACTATCCGGAGACCCTGGCCGAGGGCCTGGCCATCACCGCGCAGGAGGCCTGGAGCGAGCGCGGCGGACCTCTGCTGCAGCTTCCCGATTACCTGCGCGAGATCGTGGAGCAGATCGCCTTCTCCGCGCGGGAAGAGAAAAAAGTGGATAAGCGCAGCGGCGTGAGCCAGCGCCTGCCCATCTCCACGCTGGAGCTGGCCATCTCCAATGCCGAGCGCCGGGCGCTGTTGCACGGGGAAAGCCGGGTGGCGCCCCGAGTGGGCGATATCTATGCGGCCCTGCCCGGCATCACCGGAAAAATCGAGCTGGAGTACGAGGGCGAGCTGCGGGGCGCGGACCTGGTGGTGCGCGATCTGATCCGGACTGCTGTGGGAAAAATCTTCGACCGCTACTTTGCCGGCGCCCAGCAGATTGAGCAGTGGTTCAACCTGGGCGGCGCCGTGCGCATCAGCGACGACCAGCCCTCCCAGGCCTCTCTGGAGGAGTTGCGGCAGATTCAGGGCCTCATGGAGCAGCTCGCCCCTCTTGGCGTGCGCGACGCCGACCCTCCGGAGATTGTGGTGGCGGCCGCGGAGTTCCTGTTGGAGGGGATGCACGCGCATAAGCGGCTGAGCCGCAGCGAAGAACGCGGCTTTTCCGCCGCGGAAAAACCGCAGCGCAAGCAGGAGCGTTTCGACCAGGAGCGCGCGGTCGATGAGCTTCGCGAGCAGCGGCGGCAGCGCCGCGGCTTCAACTAGGGCCTGTTCACGCTACCCGGACGGCAGCGACGGGAGCGGATTTTACTGAATGCGCGAAGCGAGGAGTGGCAAATGTCGGGACATTTTAGCGACGAGCGACAAAGCAGTCGGGAAAATCCGCCCCGTCCCTTCGAGTTGCGGAGAA
>JAJYZK010000245.1 GCA_021799945.1 Acidobacteriota bacterium | reverse complement strand
GTGCGCCCGCATCGGTCCAGGAATGCCCGCCGGGTCCGAGAATCGAGACCAGAAAGCGCCGGCTGCCCAGCGCTTCGGTAACCACCGTGTCGCAACCGGCCCCGTCCAGCACGAGATTCGCGGCGATGCTCTCGCGCCATCGGGAGGCGCCGAAGAGATAGCGCGCGCCGCGCAGGTCGCCGTCTCCTTCCTCACCCACGTTGCCTACAAATAATATGTTGCCGGCGGGCTCACCGGCGCAGGATTGCAGAGCCGCGGCCAGCGCCAGCAGCGCGGTTACCCCGGCCCCGTTGTCGCAGGCGCCGGGCGCCACCAGGCGGCGCTCTCCGCGTTCGAGCACCGGGTCGATTGGCTCGCCGGCGGGAAAAACGGTGTCGATGTGGGCCGAAAGCATGACGCAGCGCCGGTCCTCGGCCAAGTCTCCGGCCATCTTCCCGGCCAGGTCCCCGGCTCGACGCCTTCCGCACAGCAGACCGGAGACGTTGCCCACCGCATCGATTTCCACCTGCGCCAGTCCAAGTTCGGCAAAGCGAGCCGCCAGCCATTCCGCACGAGCCCTCTCGCCAAAGGGAGGAGCGGCAATGGATACCAGCTCCCTCTGCCAGTGCATGAGTCGGCGTTCGTGCAGGTGAAACCAGTGGAAAGCGGCGTGCACCCAGGGCAAGGCGGCCAGGCGGCCGACATGCTCGAAGGCAGCGGGTGCGTCGGCGAGCGACATGGCAGCTTCAGAGTAGCATTCGGGGCGGAGCAGGGTGGCCGTCCGAGCCGTATCCCACTTCCACCAGGAACAGCCCCGAGGCCGGTGCGGTGGGGCCGGCTTGGGCCCGAGACCGGGCGGCCAGAATGGCGGGAATCTCTTCCGCCTCCATTCGTCCCAGCCCGATCTCCAGAAACGTTCCAACAAGATTTCGCACCATATGGTGCAGGAAGCCGTTGCCGCGCACGCGGTAGACGAGCATCCCGCCGGCGCGAATTCTCCATTGGGAGAGCAGGATGGTGCGCAATCCGGAGGGTGGCGCCCCATCCTGTCGGGAGGACTGCGTCCGGTCCGGATCGCTGGCCGCGAAGGAGGTGAAGTCATGGGTTCCCCGCACCATGCGGGCGGCGCGCCGCATGGCCGCAATGTCCAGTCTCCTCGGCTGCCAGCAGACATAGCGGGCCAGCCAGGGAGGGCAGATCTCCCCGCGATAGATGCGGTACTCGTAGGTCTTATGCCGCGCGCTATGCCGGGCGTGGAAGTCCTCGCCGACGCATTCCGCGCTCAGCACGCGGATCGAGGGCGGCAGCCGGCGGTTGAGCGCTCGCGCCAGGTTGGCCTCCGGCACCGGCGCGGCCAGAGAGAAGGACGCAACCTGTCCCAGGGCGTGCACCCCGGCGTCGGTGCGGCCGGAGCCCTGCGGCAGGACGCTCTCGCCCGTGACTTTGGCGATGGCGTCGCGCAGTTCGGCCTGCACCGTGTTTTGGCCGGGCTGCACCTGCCATCCCGCATAATCCGCTCCATCGTATGCCAGCACCAGCTTCCACATGCAGGCAGAGAATAGCGCAATTGGAAGGAAACCGGGATGGTGCGGCGCCTGCGGCCGGGGGCTTCCGAAGCGTGGGTTATACTGGCCTCGCTTTCCTGAGAAAACCGGAAGGGAGTCCGCGGCCTTGCCAGCCTGGCCGGAGCCCCTGGCCGTGGGGTGCGCTTGCGCTCACCGCGAAGTCCATCTGCAAGGCAACCTTCCTGGCATAGGGCTCCGGGATGCTCCGGAAATGGATGCGACCGGCCCAGAAGAGCATATCCAAGAAAAAAAGGTGACCTGGCGCGCCGCCGCCGCATCTGCCATGGCAGCCGGAAATTATAGATAGCGTTCGAAAGTTCAACCCTGAGAGCCGGAAGGAAGGCAGGTAGCTGTTTGGCCGATCGCCGCTTCGACCCTACGATGAATGCTCCATCATTGAATCAGCCTCACCCAGCGCCATGGCAGAAACGGCGCCGCCTCCACCCAAGGAAACAGAACCGGTTTTTGATCAAGCTCCGGAACGCCGTGGCCTTCGCCTGTGCCTGGAGCATGACGGCGCAGCCCGCCCTTTTCGCGCAGCTGAATTCGAATGCGGCCGTCAATGCCTCCCAGGTTCCCCAGGCTCCCCAGCCGAGCAGCGCCGGCCCGCCGCCCCCAGTCGACAATTCGCCGCTCTTTCTGCGATCCGGCGCCCGCGATTTCAGCCGGCCGAACAGCGCCTTTCCCAACATCTTTCGTCCGTACAGGCCGATCGATATCCCTGCCCCGCGGACCTCGAACTCCCCCAGCATCGACGATACGGTGAGGGACGGAAAGATCTATTTGAGTCTGTCCGAGGCGATCCTGCTGGGTCTCGAAAACAATTACGACATCGCCATCCAGCGCTATAACCTGGACATCGCCGACACCGACCTGCTCCGCGCCAAGGCCGGCTCCAACCTGCTCGGCGTCAGCAGCGGGCTGGTGGAGGGAACTCTGGGCGGCAGCGAAACGGAGGAGGCCTCGCTGACCTCGGGCGGCGGCCCGGGCGGCACCTCGGTGGCCGTCGGCGGAGCGGGTTCGGGAACGGCCGGCATCGTCAGCACCACCAACGGCTCCGGCCCGACCCCCGAAGCGAGAGATCCGATCGTCACCGGAACCATCCAGCTTGAGCGCGCCACCACGCCGGAGGCCAGTCCCTTCCTCAGCGGCGCTTCGACGCTGAACCAGAACACCGACGTCTACAATTTCACCTACGTCCAGGGATTCGAATCGGGCGCCGCGCTCAACGTCCTCTACGACACGTCGCGCATCACCGGGAACAACAACTTCAACGTATACAGCCCGGCGCTGCAATCGGTGCTGCGCGCCCAGCTCACGCAACACCTGCTCAACGGCTTCGGCAAAGGCATCAACAACCGGTTCATTATCGAGGCCAAGAACGACCGCCGCATCAGCGACGCCGCTTTCCGGCAGCAGCTCCTCTTCACGGTCAACCAGATCGAGAATATCTACTGGCGGCTGGTAGCCCGCTACGAGGATCTGCAGGCCAAGCAGCGCGCCCTGGAGCAGTCGAAGCAGTTGGCCGCCGATAATCGGAAACAGTTGCAGATCGGAACGCTGGCGCCGCTCGATGTGACCAACGCGGACAATCAGGTGGCCAGCGACACCCAGGCCCTGATCACCTCGCAGACCGCGCTTGAGTATCAACAACTGATCATGAAGCAGGCCATCAGCCGCGACCTGAGCGACCCGGTGCTCTCCGCCGCGCCGGTGATTCCCACCGACCGCGTCTCCCTGGAGGAAATGCCGGAGGAGCGCACCCCGGTCGAGGACCTCGTGCGCCAGGCGGACGCCAACCGGCCGGAGATCGAGCAGGCGCTCCTCAACCTCAAGAACGATGAGATCACGCTCAAGGCGGTGAAAAACGGGCTGCTGCCCACCCTGGATGTCTACGCCTTCTACCAGGCGACAGGCATCGGCGGATCCGAGAGCCCCTACTGCTCCAAGCAGTTCCTCGGTCCCGGCTGCGATGTGCCGGCCATCGGTTACGGATCGGTCTTCAGCAACCTCTGGAACAACTCAGGACCGGACAAGGGCGCGGGCGTCAACCTGAACATTCCGCTGCGCAACCGCACCGCGCAGGCGTTGCAGGGGCGGGCGGTCCTGGAATACCGCCAGGAGCAGATGCGTCTGGGCCAGCTTTATGTCCAGGTGCGAATTCAGGTGATCAACGCCCAATACGCCCTGACCAACGACCGCGCCGCGGTGCAGGCCGCGCTGGCCGCCAGGGAATACAACTCGCAGTCGTATCAGGCGGAGGTGAAAAAGCTTCGTCTGGGAGCATCCACGACCGCCAACGTGCTGCAGCAGGAGAGAAATCTGGCCGGCGCGGAGAACAACGTGATCTCCACGGAAGCCACATATGCCAAAGACCGGGCGGCGCTCGAGCAGTTGCTGGCCGAGACCCTGGATCGATATGGAATCCGGCTTGGCGAGGCGGTGACCGGCAAGGTGACCACCCAGCCGGTCATTCCCGGCCTCGAGCCGGTGAAGGCGGGCCCGGAGGCGTCGGTGCCGGCGCAGCAGCAGCAGCTTCAACAAACGGAGCAGGCCCCTTCGGTTCCCAAGGCACTTCCACCCCAGCCCCCTCTGACCCCGCAGGAGCAGCAGGGCCTGCCTCCGGAGAACTCGAACCCGCCACGGCATTGAACGCATGCGCTCGCCCGGCCCGGAGCCGGGTGAGCGCCGAAGTTTGACCGGGCTCGTCTGAGGGCGATCCGAAGCCGCCCCCGGGGATTGCGGCGGGGCCGCCGGAACGGCGCGCCGGCTCAACGCTCCGCGACGCGATGCAGAAGCGAGAAGAATTCGGGAAACGAGATGCCCGCCGCATCCGCTCCGCGGATGACCGTCTCTCCCTCGGCGCGCAGCGCGGCGACGGCAAACGCCATGGCGATGCGATGGTCTCCGCCGGAGTCCACGATCGCGCCGTGCAGTTTCTGACCGCCGGGCACATCCAGTCCATCTTCGAATTCCTCGACCTGCGCCCCCATGGCGAGAAGATTGCGGGCCACGAGAGCGATGCGGTCGCTTTCCTTCACCCGAAGCTCCCGGGCGTCCCGGATTCGGATGCCCTCGCGCGTATAGGGAGCGATGGCCGCCAGCACCGGCAGTTCGTCGATCAGCAGAGCGGCGAGCGCGCCACGGATCTCCGCGCCGCCGAGGCCCTCCTGCGGGGCGGTCAATTGCAGGGCGCCGACCAGTTCGCCATGGTGCTCTTCGAGGTTGAGAACATTCGATTTGGCCCCCAGCGCGGCCAGCACATCGAGCAGAGCGGCGCGGGTGGGATTCATCCCCAGCCGGTCCAGAAGCAGGCTGGAGTCGGGAAACAGCGCCGCCGCGCAGAGAAAAAAGGCCGCGGAAGACAGATCTCCCGGTATGGTCGCCTCGATGCCGCGCAGCTTCTGGCCTCCGTCGATGGCCGCGAAGCCGGAGCCCCGCTCCACCCGTGCGCCGAAGGCCCGCAAGGCGATTTCCCCGTGATCCCGGGTGCGCACCGACTCCCGCACGGTCGTCCGGCCCTCGGCCTGCAGGCCGGCGAACAGCAGCGCCGACTTGACCTGTGCGCTGGGAACCGGGGTTTCATAGGAGATTCCGCGCAGCCGTCTGCCCTCGATGACCAAAGGCGCGTGACCGTCGTGCAGGGAGATGGCGGCGCCCATTTCCATGAGCGGCTTGCGCACCCGCTCCATCGGACGGCGGTTCAGCGAGGCGTCGCCCTGCAAGGTGAAGCGGCCCGGCTGGGCGGCAAGAATCCCGGAAAACATGCGCATGGTCGAGCCCGAATTGCCGCAGTCGAGAAATTCCTCAGGC
>JAJYZK010000244.1 GCA_021799945.1 Acidobacteriota bacterium | reverse complement strand
GAGAATCAATCTTTTCCATACTGGTTTAGACGCAGCATAATCGGAAACGTTGCATACTATATGGGCCGGATCAGTAATGCCCCGGGGGACCCGGAAAACGGGACCAGTGCGTTACCCAGCGCAGCGGCAGGTTCCGGTCGCAAAAGGCGGAGAAGCCTCCATCCACCCACCACGCCGGAGCCACCGTGTGTCCGTTGCTGACCATCACCGCCGTCCGGCCCTCGCGCGGTAATTCGTCGCCCACACTGACCCATTTCATCTCTTGCCCTTATCCGCCTCGATGTCTGCCGGCATTTCTTCGCCACCCTCCGGAATGAAGGCGCTTCCTGCAAACCGATCGCCACATTGTAACCGTTGCTGCAATCTTTTTCGGACGCCGCGCCGCCGCCCTCCGGCCTGTGGCGACCCCTCTCCGCTTCGATCCCCGGCGTTGACGCCCGGACCGCCTCGCCGCCGCCCGCCTCCACCTCCCGCAGCCACGCGCTTGGCGGGTTGCGCTTCCGCCCGCAAGCGGCAATACTGGAGGGGTAGGGCTTGGGGCTGCCGGCAAATGCGGACTGCGGATCTTCTCGGAGCTTGGGGCAGAACATTGATCGGCGGAAAACCGGCGCTCTCCATCGAGATCACGCGGGAGTGTCCGCTGCGCTGTCCGGGCTGTTACGCCTACGACGAGGGCCATCTCGGCGGGGAAGGCGTCACCCTCCGCCAGCTCTCCGACTTCCGGGGCGACGAGCTGGTGCGCCGCGTGCTGGAGCTTGTCGATCGCGAGCGCCCCTTGCATCTCTCCCTGGTCGGCGGCGACCCTCTGGTCCGCCACCGCGAGCTGGAGCAGCTCCTCCCGCAGCTCGACGCCCGACGCATCCATGTGCAGGTCGTCACCAGCGCCTTCCGCGAGCTTCCCCGGGTGCACCGCAGCCTCTCCCGCCTCACCATCTCCGTCTCCGTGGACGGCCTCCAGCCGGAGCACGACGAGCGGCGCAAGCCGGCCACCTACGAGCGCATCCTCAAGTCCATTGCCGGCGGCCGGGTCACCATCCACTGCACCGTCACCGGCCAGATCGCCGGCCGGCCCGGCTATCTGGAGGAGTTTTTGCGCTTCTGGAGCGCGCGGCCCGAGGTCCAGCGCGTCTGGATCAGCCTCTTCACCCCGCAGCGCGGGGCTCAGGGTCCTGAGATTCTCACGCCGGAGCAACGCTCCGCCGTGGCCGTCGAGTTCGAGCGCCTCATGCCCCTCTTTCCCAAATTCCACATGAACCCGCTGATGATCCGCGAGCTGCGCCACCCGCCGCAGTCGCCGCAGGAGTGCATCTTCGCCCGCGTCACGCGCTCCATCTCCGCCGACCTCTCCACCCGCATCGAACCCTGCCAGTTCGGCGGCGACCCGGATTGTTCCCAGTGCGGATGCATCGCCTCCATCGGCCTAGCCGCCGTGGGCCATGTCAAACTGCTTCCCGGCTTGACCGCCGGCGGCCTGCTCAGCGCCTCCGAGCGGGTGGGCGCCGCGGTGCGCCTCCTGCATGCCCGGCGCAGCCTCCCCGCTCCCCCCACCTTCAGCATTCTCAACAACTCCAAATAACCTACGCCCCCGGCGGATCTGCTATTCCAGTTTCTTCAGCCAGATGTTCCGCACCGAAACCTTGCACGGCGTTCCTTCGATCTCAATGCCGATCATGCCCGGCCGATTGTTGGTCGACTTCGGATCGTCGTCCACCAGAACCGCCATAAGCTGGCCGTTCAGTATGTGCAGAAATGTTCCTCCCCGGGCCATGATCAGGTATTGGTTCCATCCGTTCACCCGCACATACCCGCCCAGCGGATCCCGCCCGGCGATGTTGCCCACAAGCTGCGGCGTCTCCCCCGCCGGCGCATTCACCACCTCGCCCCGCCAGGCCACGATGCCCAGAGGCGTGTTCTCCGAATAAAACTGCCCCGTCCATTCCTCGGTCCGCGGACTCACCGGATACCAGAAATCCGCCTGCGGACCGGTCATCATCCAGTTCAGATTCGGCTCCGGCTCTCCGGGACGAAGCCGCCGCCATGGCTCGCCCGTCAGGCTGCGGTATTGAATGCCGCTCCCACCCCCTTTTTCCACCATGATCTCCAGCTTCAGGTCGAAGTCCTTCCCCTGGTATCTCCGATAGGCGATGTAGCTGTTTCCCACCGGCTTCTCCGCCGTGGATTCTCCCACAATGGCCCCATTTTGCACCCGCCAGATCGAGGGATCTCCATCCCACCCCTTCAGATCGGAGCCGTCGAAGATCCGTTCATATCCCGTGTGGTCCGCAAAGTCCATCGGCCGCGGCTCGTGAAACCCGGAAGAATCCTGCTTCGCCGGAGCCGCCGTCTGCGCGCACAACACCGCCCCGCTCAGCGCCATGCCCAGCGCCGCCGCCATTCTCCTGCCTGTCATCGTTGCTCCCTCCAAGCCGCGCTTCGGCGCACTCGATCCCCTTGCGGCGTTTCCTCACGGAAATACCGCTCTTCGCCGCCATGCTTCGCGCAAATTACGGCGTCGTCAACCTCTCTCCGCCAGGCGGATTACAGGCCCGCCTGTCGCTCGGCCATCTCGCCGATCCATGGAATCCGAAACATCTTTCCATGCCAGGCGGAGTACATCAGATACAGCCACAGCGCGAATCCGCCGGCAAAGAGAATCAGATCGACCGGAACCTGCAACAAAAAAAACAGACCCCGGGTCATCGCTCCCAGCACCACCCCGACGATCGACCACGCCATCCAGAAAACGATCCAGGCGACATTGAAGAAAATCGATTGGTAGGCGTGAAAGCGTACGAGGCGGTCGCTCTTGTAGGGGTCGATCAGCAGAAAAAGCGCCCCGGTGAGCAGCCCCGCCAGGTAGGCCAGCGCGGCTGCCACATTCGGTTCCAATCCGGCCGCGGAAGAGGCCGGGGTAGCGGTTGCGACGATCCCCGGCCCGGCGGCGCTTCGCGCGCCGCTGCAAGCCGGGCAGGTGCTGACGCCTTCGGCGAGTGCGGTTCCACAAGTTGGGCAAAAGCTCATGATCGTTCTCCTTGTACCGGATGGGAATGGCGCCGCGTAGGAAATAGCGCCTGTGGGAATGCGCCGGACCGCCGCAGCCCTGGGATCCGCTCTTCGCTCGCCGCAGAGAAGAGCCTCTTTTGGCCAACGCATTGCCACGGCGATTCCGTATTAGGCACAGCAGTGTACACGACGGAATCGCCGCTGTCTCTCAAATCCTGAGTACGGCGGAGGGAGCGGCGCGGCGGGTTACTGAAGTTAGGAGCAGGGAAGCGAGATACAGGGAAGTGAGGAGCAGGGAGAGGCGGGAAATTGAGGCGCGGGGCGCAGGAGCCCGCCTGTGCGACGCGGATTCGCGCCGCTCGGCCCTCGGCAGCCGGTTACTGGCAGAACACCAGCAATCCGAAGAGCAGCAGCCAGAACAGCCCCATGGCGTGCCAGTACCAGGCGGCGCAGTCCACCACCACCTGCCGTTTTTCCAGGCGGCGAACCAGCACCAGCGCAAACATGGCGGAGGCCAGAGCCACCACGCCCAGCAGCAGGTGCAGCCCATGCGCTCCCGTGATCAGGTAAAAGAAGTGGCTGCTGGGATTGGAGGCGAAATACACGCCTTCGGCCACCAGTTGCTTCCAGGCGATCCACTGGCCGACGAGAAAGAGCGAGCCCAGAGCCGCTGTCGCCGCCAGCCACGGCGCCCCGGCCCTCACGGTCGGGCGGCCCAGCCCCAACCATTCGTCCATCACATCGGCCTCCCGGAAAAAGCTCCGCCGGCCCACCTCCATCGTGAGGCTGCTCAGCAGCATGATGGCCGTATTGAGATAGAGAATCGGCGGCAGGGCCGTGGGCCGCCAGTCCAGCACCCAGCGGTCTCCGTCGCTGAAGTGCCCGCCGGACTGCCGGGCGAAGAAGGCGCAGACCAGCGCCACGAAGAACATCAGATCGCCGGCAAGCCCGAAAACCAGCAGCATCCGGTACCGCCCCAGCATCTCGCGCGGTCCCCGCTGCCCGCGCCGTCCATGGCCTCGGCGCTCCCAATCGTCACCCTCGCCGCCGCCCCCGGTCGGGCGCCGGTCCGCTGGCGGTTTTCCGCCGATGCCGGTGTCTTTCCGTTCCGTATCGGCAGGGATTCGGGTAAAGGTGGCGGGCATCGCAAATCTCCCCCTCAGGAAGCTTACTCCACTTTTCCCCCGCGCTTCTACTCGCTGCAAAACGGCCCCGGAGTTTCATTCCATCATTCAAGGCCGCGCGGCCGGTCCGCTTGATAGGATGCGATTCTGCGGGCGCGTAAACTCCCGCCTTCATTTTTCCCGCTCTCCCCGCTCCCGCAGCGCCAGCTCCACAAAGAGCCGATGCACCCTGCGATCCGCCGTCAACTCCGGATGAAACGTCGCCGCCATCAGCCGTCCCTGCCTCACCAGCACGGGGTATCCCTCGCGTTCGGCCAGCACCTCCACGCCCTCGCCCACTCGGGCAATGCGCGGAGCGCGGATATACACCATCTCCAGCGGCCCGCCCGGCAGCCGGGTGGGAGCGGTCTCGATGCTGCTCTCGTTCTGCCGTCCGTAGGCGTTGCGCTCCACCGTGGCCCGCAGCGCGCCCAAGCTCTTCTGCGCGGGATGCGAGACCTCCTCCGCCAGCAAAATGCATCCGGCGCAGGTGCCGAAGACCGGCATCGACGCGGCAAACTCCGCCAGCGGAGCCAGAAATTCGCTGCGCTCCAGCAGCTCCAGCAGGGTGGTCGATTCCCCCCCCGGCAGCACCAGACCATCCAGTCCCGCCAGCTCCGCGGGCCGGCGAACTGCGACCGGCGCAGCCCCCGCCTCCCGCAGCGCCTGAGCATGCGCGGCAAAATCCCCCTGCAGCGCCAGCACGCCGATCCGCACCGCCTCCGCCTTCCGGCCTTCCTGCAGCGCCTCGGTCAATCCTTACCAGCCTCGCGTCTGCAGCAGCTCGCGCTCTTCAATTCCCGCCGCGGCCAGCCCCTTCATGGTCCCCGTCATCTGCTCGCTCACCTCGGCCAGCACTTTGGCGTCGCCGAAATGCGCGGTGGCCATCACAATCGCTTTGGCCCGGGACTCGGCCTCCGCCCGCTCCGCGGGATTGCGCGCCGCGCCCTGGGCGTCCAGCTCCACATCCAGCGGCGTCGAGCCGTCCTTCATGAAGATTCCGGAGCCCACAAACACCGCCTCCGCGCCCAACTGCATCATCAGCGCCGCATCGGCCGGCGTGGCGATGCCCCCGGCGGAAAAATTCGGCGTCGGCAGCTTTCCGCTCTTGGCCACCATCCGCACCAGCTCGTAGGGCGCGCGCAGCTCCTTGGCCGCCGCGTACTGCTCCTCCTCGCTCAGCACCGTCAGCTCGCGCATT
>JAJYZK010000243.1 GCA_021799945.1 Acidobacteriota bacterium | reverse complement strand
TCATCAACGCCACTATGGACATCTCGGTATGTCGGCAGGTATTGACCCACTTGATCGACGCATCGCAGATTCTCGGCGTGAATGCCGATGACATTCCGCGATGGAAGGTCATGCTGGCGAAGCTCCCGCCGTACCTGCTCACGACCGATGGCGCGCTAAAAGAATGGGCCTGGCCGACTCTGGAAGAGAGACTCGATCATCGGCACGTCTCCCATCTATACGGCGTTTGGCCGGCCGATGAGATTGCGCCGGACCTGACCCCGGAACTTGCCAGAGCCGCTTTGCTGGCAAGCCGGAAGCGGGCGCAAGGCAATGCCTCCGCGCATGGCCTACTCCATCGCTCCCTGGCCGCGACACGGTTAAAGGATCCCTTTCTGGTCAACTTCGATCTCAAGCAGCTTCTTGATCAGGGGTACGTCAATCCCAGCCTGACCACCATGCACAACCCGTATCGGCTCCCTTCCCCTGACCCGCAGGGTGGGATACCGACAGTAATTATGGAGATGCTGGTCTATTCCCGCCCCGGAGTGATTGGACTGCTTCCGGCTATGCCCAACACGCTGACGCAGGGCGAGGTCAAGGGAATAGTATGCCGCACTCAGGCGAAAATTGAGAGTTTCCGGTGGGACTTGAAGGCGAGGAAAATGAGCGTCACCATCAGCTCCGGCGTCGACCAGACGATCACTCTCTACATACGGCGGGGCATTCAAAGCGCCAGCTCTTCCTCCGGAGCTTTGGTCCATCCCGTCACGCCCGGATCTGATAAATGCATCGTACGCCTGGTTCAGGCTCACCCTGTCAGTCTGAATTTTACGATCGGGGACAAGGATCCACTCGATTGGGTTCCTGAGACCGCAGGCCCATAGGCGGCCTTCGCTGTCTCAATTCCCGTCTGGATTGGGTTTTTGGTCTTGGGTGACCCGCGTGCCGGTCAACGCTCGCTGTATGCTCCGAAAATACCTCGTCCGATCTGCGCTTTTGTTGGCGGCGCTCCCGCTTTTGTCTCAAACCAAGCGCATCGACCCCGCAGTGCTTTCCAAGGCCGAGGCCGGCGATATGGCGGCGGAATACGAAGCGGGATTCGCCTATGAAAATAGCGCCCGCACGTCAGAGGACTACCTGCAGGCGTCAATCTGGTATCGCAAAGCGGCGGAACAGGGAGATGCGAAAGCGCAGTACCATCTCGGCTATATGTACTATGCGGGAGAGGGGATTGCGCAGAGTTACGCAGAAGCGTCCACCTGGTACCGAAAAGCGGCTGAGAACGGTGACCCCAAAGCCCAGTATAACCTCAGCTATATGTATTACGTCGGACAGGGTGTGCCTAAAGACTACGCTCAGGACATCTACTGGCTTCGCAAAGCTGCAGAACATAATCTCGCGCGCGCTCAATCCAGCCTCGGGGTGCTCTATGAAAAAGGGCAAGGCGTTTCCCAGGATTATCCCCAGGCCGCGGCGTGGTTTCGCAAAGCCGCCTTGCAGGGAGATGCCCAGGCGCAGTTCCTGCTAGGGGACCTGTATCAAAGCGGTCGCGGCGTTTCCCGGGATTACCCGCAGGCGTACGTCTGGTACCGAAAAGCAGCCTCGCAGGGAAATATGGAGGCGGAATTTCGCGTCGGGTATATGTACAACTTCGGCCAAGGAATCGGCCAGGATTATCGGGAGGCCGCTTTTTGGCTCCGTAAGGCC
Source organism: Acidobacteriota bacterium (assembly GCA_021799945.1). Taxonomy (GTDB): domain Bacteria; phylum Acidobacteriota; class Terriglobia; order Terriglobales; family Acidobacteriaceae; genus PALSA-350. The sequence goes on along the minus strand of JAJYZK010000243.1, from coordinate 3,698 downwards.
GCGCAGCAAGGGGATGCGCGGGCGCAGTTTTTGCTGGGAGTGCTCTATCATGATGGGCATGGCGTTCCCAGGGACTACGCGCAGTCGCTTCTCTGGTATCGCAAAGCCGCCGATCAGGGGGAATCGGACGCCCAAAACAATCTTGCTGGGCTCTACGACCACGGAGAGGGAGCTCCCAAGGACTACGCGCAGGCGCTTCTCTGGTATCGCAAAGCCGCCGATCAGGGCAATCCGGATGCATTGAACAATCTCGGAGATATGTATGTTTTAGGGCAGGGGGTTCCTCAGGACAATGCGGAATCCTATTATTTCTTCGATCTAGCCGTTGCCTGCAACCACGACGATAAGCTGCAAAGCGCCTATGTGAAGCCGCGCGACAGCGTTACCAGTTCCTTGACGCCAGATCAGCTCGCGACGGAGCAAAACCGGGTGGCGGAGTGGTTTCGCTCGCATACCTGCCAGTAAGAACGAACATGGATTAGCCAATGACTGCGCACAATTCGCGCGCTATCGGGCGGCCTCGACGTCGGGTGGATGCCGAATTCAAGCCCCTTGCGCGCAGGCCCGAACAGGGCCGAAGTCGAAGACCTTAAAGGCCGGCGCGGGCGCGTCGCCTTCCCGATGACAGCAATCCTCAAGCCAATCCTGGACCGCGAGATGCGCCAGGCAATGCTCTGGAACTAAGCCCGGGATGCGAGCTGGAAGAACGTAAAACACGAAGCGTGTTGGAGAAGCTCCGGACCGGCGGACGCAAAGTCTCCGAGCGGATGGCGGCGCGGAATCGCAACCGGGAACAGAATTCGAAAGAGGTCGCAGCCACCCGCCCCGGTCCGCCGCGATGCTGTCCGTCTATCCACAGCTTCGCATCATCCCTCCGGTCGTGTGGCTCCGCCTTCGGAAGACCCCAGATGTCTCCGGCGCGACGACCCCGCGGCGACGGTATCCCGCAGGAGAGATAATCTTGCCGCATAAAGCCGAATCAAATCGATCTCTCCCGCCTCATCGCCGCGGCCGGAGACTGCGCTCGACTCCGCGCGCCGAGTCCACCCCCATCTCCGGAGGCCCCGAAGAAAAGAGCAATCAATCCGCATGGATCCGATATTTACCTGTCGGCAAATGTCGGATACCCTAAGGGATTATGTATTTGTCGCGTCGCCTATTCATTAAAAGCGTCGGAATCTCCGGCGCGTTTGCGGTTGCTCGCTTCCGGGGATTAACCCAGGATCCGATGGCGGGAAAAAGTTCGCCGCCATGTTTCCTTCATACGGGATCCGGGTTTGCGCCGTTTATCGACCGGTTCCTGGACAAAGTCCAACCGGGCTCCGACGCTTTTGTCCTTGAGAAATATGCGGATGATCTGGCGGCAATCCTCAAAACCTGGAATGAATCGTTCTGCTCCCCAAAGAGAGATCTCAGCCATCTCCAAAACTCCATGCCGGATACGATCCTGGCGTCCCAGATGACCGAAGCTTCAAGCCGACCAGTTGACTCTAGCTCTCCCGTAAAGTCCACAAAGGTCGACTTTCCAGCGCCGGTCCAGACACGCGGCCCGATCTTTACAGCCCACCTGGAGCAGTACTTGTCGTCTTACGGCGCCATCGACGTTGCTGAATTGGACCTCATCGGCATCGAAATCACGCAGCCGGAACCACTTCGCCTCATGACCGAAATCCAATACAACTTCGTAGGACGAATCAATCCCGACGAGCGCGAACAACGCACTGGAATATGGAAGGTCACGTGGCAGCAGAATGCGGGCCAACGATGGACCGTCTCCTCCTGGACAGCCGTCGGAGAGATGCGGAGCCGGCTTAAAGGTCCCGGGTTTCAGGATATAACTGCGGAGTGCCTTGCGGAGAACCCATCTTACCTCGCACAGATGCAGCACGGAGTCGAGTATTGGTGCACGATTTTGGACGGCGCCAGTGGAATCGATATCTATGGCAACAACGGGATATCTGTCGGGGACTACGACGGGGACGGCTTCGACGACATATATGTGTGCCAGCCGGCGGGCTTGCCGAACCGCCTTTATCGAAACCGGGGGAACGGTACATACGAGGATGTGACGGAAAAGGCGGGGGTGGGAGTCATAGATGGCTCCTCCAGCGCGATCTTTGCCGACCTCAACAACAACGGGCTCCAGGATTTGATCGTGGTGCGCACAAATGGTCCGCTGCTCTTCATGAACCGAGGCGATGGCGTCTTCGAACTCAAGCCCGACGCATTTCGCTTCGCGAAGCAACCGCAAGGCACATTCACGGCTGTAGCCGTGGCGGACTACGATCGCGATGGTTTGCTGGATGTTTACTTCTGTCTCTACAGCTACTACCAGGGCTTGAGCGAATATGAATTCCCGAATCCCTACTATGACGCGCAGAACGGGCCGCCGAACTTTCTCTTCAAAAACCTCGGCAACGGCGCGTTTGAAGACGTCACGGCCTCTTCGGGCATGAACCAGAATAACAACCGATATAGCTTTGCGTGTGGCTGGAACGACTATAACAAAGATGGCTGGCCCGATCTGTATGTCGTCAACGACTTTGGCCGCAAAAACTTATACCGCAACAAGGGAGATGGAACGTTCGAAGATGTGAGCGCGGAAACTGAAGTTCAAGATCCAGGCGCCGGCATGAGCGTGTGCTGGTTCGATTACGACCACGACGGATTTGACGATCTGTACGTCGCGAATATGTGGTCAGTGGCCGGAAAACGAATAACGACGCAGACCCAGTTTCTACCCTCGGTTCCCGAAAACATCCTTCGCGTCTATCGCAAGCACGCCGACGGAAATTCATTGTTTCATAACGAAGGCGCGACCGGAGTCTTCCGCGATGTTACGGACTCATCCGGGACGCGGATCGGAGGGTGGTCCTGGAGCTCAGACGCCATCGATGTCGATTCAGACGGTTATCCGGATCTCTATGTTGTCAATGGATTTATCTCGGGGCCGGGCAAGGAAAACCTTTCGAGCTTTTTCTGGCGCCAAGTTGTGGATCGATCGCTCACCTCGGGCGGAGACTCCAAAGATTACGAAGAAGCATGGAACGCGATCAATGAGTTCATTCGTTCCGACTTTTCCTGGAGCGGTTACCAGCGCAACAACTTTTACCTGAACAATCGAAACGGCGGCTTTACCGAAGCCTCAGGCGTGCTCGGGCTCGACTTCCTGGACGATAGCCGCTCATTCGCATTGGCGGACATTGACCACGACGGGCGGTTGGAGATCATCCTGAAAAATAGAACATCGCCTCAAATCAGAGTCCTCCAAAACCAAATAGCCGGCCTTGGATCCTGCATCACCTTTACCCTCAAGGGAACGAGGGGCAATCGCGATGCAATCGGCGCGGTGATTGAAGTCCATACTCCGGGAACAACACAGCGGTCGTCTATTCGGGCGGGATCGGGATTCCTTGCGCAGCACACAAAAACCCTCTGTTTTGGCCTCGGAACAACCGTGGACTCGGTGCGCGCCACCGTGCATTGGCCAAACGGCGGCAAACAGGAATTTGAAGCACTTCCCGTCGGCCATCACATTTCGATTACCGAAGGTATCGCAAGCGTTAAAGCGAAGCCGCATTCGGCTAGGAGGGCCAAAGCGCCCGCAGCGGCGATCGCCAAAACGGAGAGCTATCCCATCGCGTCGGAGACCTGGCTGGTTGAGCCGATACTCGCGCCCGATTTCACCCTACCTGACG
>JAJYZK010000242.1 GCA_021799945.1 Acidobacteriota bacterium | reverse complement strand
AGAGTGAATGCCCGCCTCTTCGATATGCTGCATGATGCCGGCGATGACCACATCCCGCGCATCGCACAAGGCGTCTACATCCACTTCCACGGCGTCTTCCAGAAAGTGGTCCACCAGCACCGGCCGCTCCTGCGAATATTCGACCGCCTCCTTCATATAGTGGCGAACCGCGTCCGCGTCATAGGCGATCACCATGGCGCGTCCTCCCAGGACGTAGGAGGGCCGCACCAGCACGGGATATCCCACCCGTTCGGCGCCGGCGATGGCCTCTTCGACGCTGGTCACCATCGCTCCCGGCGGTTGAGGAATCTCCAACTCCTCCAGCAGCCGGCCGAATCGACGCCGATCCTCGGCCAGATCGATCGACTCCGGCGACGTCCCCAGCATGGGAACGCCCGCGGCCTTCAGGGGCAGAGCCAGATTGAGGGGCGTCTGGCCTCCAAACTGGACAATCATGCCGATGGAGGCTCCGGAGGCGGCTTCATGCTGGTATACGGCGAGCACATCTTCCAGGGTCAGAGGCTCGAAGTAGAGCCGGTCGCTGGTGTCGTAATCGGTGGAAACCGTCTCCGGATTGCAGTTGACCATAATGGTCTCGTAGCCGTCCTCGCGCAAGGCGAAGGCGGCATGGCAGCAGCAATAGTCGAACTCGATTCCCTGCCCGATCCGGTTCGGTCCGCTGCCCAGGATGATCACCTTGCGGCGCGCGGTCGGAGCCGCCTCATCCTCCTCGTCGTAGCTGGAGTAGAGATACGGGGTCTCGCTGTCGAACTCCGCGGCGCAGGTATCCACCTTCTTGAAGACCGGCCGCAGTCCCAGCGCCATCCGCAAATCTCGAACTTTCTCCGCGCCCTCCAGGCCGGACAATCCCCAGGCTTCGGCCATCCGGGCGTCGGAGACGCCCATCCGCTTGGCGGCGCGCGCCAGCGCCGGAGACGTGTCCTCCATGGACTGCTCCCCGAGCCGCCCGATGACCTCCATGATCTCCTTGATCTGGTAGAGAAACCAGGGATCCATGCCCGTCATGCGAGCCAGTTCGCGCACCGACATTCCGTGCCGCAGCGCGTAGCGAATATAGTTCAGCCGCTCGGGCTGGGGCGTGACCAACCGCTGCGTCAGCCGGCGCGGTTCGATGGCCTCCGCGCCCGGGCGGCGCCCCGTCTCCAGCGAGCGCTGGGCCTTCATGAGCGCCTCCTTGAAGGTGCGCCCCATGGCCATTACCTCGCCGACAGACTTCATCTGCGGCCCCAGGTTTTCGTCCGCTCCCGGAAACTTCTCGAACTGCCATTTTGGAATCTTGACCACCACGTAATCGATGGTGGGCTCAAAGCAGGCTGGAGTCTTGCGCGTGATGTCGTTGGGAATCTCGTCCAGGGTGTAGCCCACGGCCAAGGTCGCCGCGACCTTGGCGATGGGATAGCCCGTCGCCTTGGAAGCCAGGGCCGAGGAGCGCGAGACCCGCGGGTTCATCTCGATCACCACCATGCGCCCGGTGGCCGGATTCACCGCAAACTGCACATTGGAGCCGCCGGTCTCCACGCCAATCTCCCGGATCACGCGGATGGCCGCGTCCCGCATCCGCTGGTATTCCCGATCGGTGAGCGTCTGGGCGGGAGCCACGGTAATGGAGTCGCCGGTGTGCACCCCCATGGCGTCCATATTCTCGATCGAGCAGACGACGATGACGTTGTCCGCCAGGTCGCGGATCACCTCCAGCTCGAACTCCTTCCAGCCCAGCACCGATTCCTCAATCAGGCATTCGTGCACCGGAGACAGATCCAGCCCGCGCGCCAGGATCTCCATCAACTCTTCGCGGTTGTAAGCGAGACCGCCCCCGGAGCCGCCCAGCGTAAACGAAGGGCGGACAATCGCCGGAAAACCCAGCTTGGCCGCGAATTCCAATCCGTCGCGAATGTTATTCACCAGCGCGGAATGGGGCACATCGAGTCCGATGCGGCTCATCGCGTCTTTGAAGAGAAGCCGGTCTTCGGCTTTCTTGATGGCTTCCAGCTTGGCCCCGATCAGCTCTACCGAATACTTTTCCAGGATGCCCTGGTCTGCCAGATCGACGGCCAGATTCAACGCCGTCTGCCCGCCCACGGTCGGCAGCAGCGCGAAACGGCCCTTGCGGCGTCCATCGACGTCGGTCATCCGATCGCACTCCTGGCGGATGACCTCCTCCAGATATTCCCGCGTGAGCGGCTCGATGTAGGTGCGATCGGCCAGCTCCGGATCGGTCATGATGCTGGCCGGATTGGAGTTCACCAGCACCACTTCAAAGCCGTCGGCCCGGAGCGCCTTGCAGGCCTGGGTTCCCGAATAGTCGAACTCCGCCGACTGGCCGATCACGATCGGACCGGAGCCGATGACGAGAATCTTCGCGATGTCATTCCTGCGTGGCATGTGCAGTCAATCGAACTTTCCTGATTTACGGCCCTGATTTACGGCCCCGGGCTAACGCCCTGATTTCCCGCCCTGCATTACCGCTGCGATCCCCGCCCGGAAAGCGGCTGTGCGCAGCTCACCGTTTCCACTCCTCCATCATTTTGCGGAAGTCCCGGAAATGATAGTGGGAGTCGTGCGGGCCCGGACTCGCCTCCGGATGGTACTGCACGCTGAACAGGGGCATGGAGCGATGGCGCAGACCCTCCAGCGTATTGTCGTTCAGGTTGATGTGCGTCAGCTCGATCTCGCTCTGCCGGAGGGAATCGGGATCGATGGCGAAATTGTGATTGTGCGCCGTAATCTCCACCTTGCCCGTCCGCGTCTGCTGTACCGGATGATTGCCGCCGTGGTGCCCGAACTTGAGTTTGTAGCTCCTTCCGCCCAGCGCCAGGCCGATGAGCTGATGACCGAGACAGATCCCGAACATGGGCCTCCGGCCCGCCAGCTTGCGGATGTTCTCCTGCGCATAGGTCACCGGTTCGGGATCGCCCGGGCCATTGGAAAGAAAGATGCCATCCGGATTCAGCGCCAAGACGTCCTCCGCGCTGGTCTCGGCCGGAGCCACAGTCACCCGGCAGCCCTCACGAACCAGCATGCGGAGAATGTTGTGCTTGATGCCGAAGTCGTAGGCCACCACGTGCAGGTCCGGCTCCGGCCCGGCGCCCCGCTCTTCTTCCCCGAAGGGCACGCCCCCGTCGTGATTCCGGGGATCCTCCCGATTCCATTCGTAGAGGGCCTTGGTGCTCACCAGCCGGGCCAGATCGGCGCCTTCCACCTTGTTGATGCTCCGGGCCTTGGCCACCAGCTTGGCCTCGTCGGTCTCAATCGAGGAGATCACGCCCCGCATCGCGCCGTGGGTCCGCAGATGACGGACCAGCGCGCGGGTATCGACCTCGCTGATGGCCGGAACGTTGTAACGCTCCAGATACTCGTCGGCCACCTGCTGCGACCGCCAGTTGGAGCTGATAGCGGAGATTTCCCGGGTGACCAGCCCTTCAATGTAGGGCCGGCTGGCTTCGCTGTCAGCAGAGTTGGCGCCGTAATTGCCGATTTGCGGGTTGGTGAGGACGACGATCTGGCCCGCGTAGGAGGGGTCGGTGAAAATCTCCTGATATCCGGATAACGATGTATTAAATACTACCTCGCCAAAACATTCGCCTTTGGCTCCATGGCCTTCGCCGCGGAAGATGCGCCCGTCTTCGAGCGCGAGCATTGCCGGCATGGCATCTCCGGTGAGTGGATTCATTCAAGTCTAACAGGTTCGACGGTCGGGGCCGGGTGCGGAAAACCAGCCGGCAAACCCGGAATCGCGGGCCATGATCCGGGGATTCTCAGGGATGGTCAGGGGAATTAGGACGGCCGTTCAGCGCACCACGCCGAAATCCGCTTCCGGCCAGTAGACGAAGACCGCTTTGCCATAAATCAGCTTGCGTGGAACCAGTCCGAAATCGCGGCTGTCGCTGGAGATTGAGCGATGGTCGCCCATCACGAAATACTCCTGCGGCGGCAGGACGATCTCCGGCTGAGAACGGTCGTCGCGGTAGATTCGGGGCACGTACGGCTCCCGCAGACGCCTGCCATTCACATAGGTTCGACCGTCATCGATCACCAGCCGGTCGCCGGGGATTGCGATCACCCGCTTGATGTAGCTCTTCCGTGTGTCGTGCGGGTAATAGAACACCACCACGTCCCCGCGTTCGATCCGGGAGAAGTGGTAGACGAATTTATTGATGAAGAGCCGGTCCTGGTCGTCCAAGCGAGGCAGCATGCTCGTGCCTTCCACCCGCACCGGCTGGTAAAGGAAGGTGATGAGAAGAAAAGAGGCGGCCAGGGAGATCGCCAGGTCGCGCAGCCAGAGCCGCGCCTGCAACGGTGGCCGCCGGTCTGCGGAATCCTCCCCGGAACGCGCGTTCTCGTCCGCCGCCGGCCCGCCGCCGGACTCCGACCCTTCCTTGCGCTCCTCGCTCATGCCGTATGCCCGACCCTTCCCCTCTCTTCCAGCATAAGATACCCCGCGAAATCCGCAGCGCGCCGTCTCCTCCAGCCGGTTACTCTATCCGGGTGACCGCTTCTTCAATCGACCTGTCCGCCGGCCATCCCTGGAGCCGCAGGCGTTTTCACGCCGCCTACGGGGTGCTGGAACAGGCGATTCAGGCGGGAGCCTTCCCCGGCGCCGCTTTCGGCGTGCTTTCCGGCCGGCAGGTGCTGGCGCTGGACGGAGTGGGACGATTCACCTACGAGGCCTGGTCCGATCCGGTAACCCCTTCCACCATCTATGACCTCGCCAGCGTAACGAAGGTCATCGCGACCACCGCCATGGGCATGCTTCTGCACCAGCGCGGCCAACTCCAACTGGATCGGCCCCTGGCCGAAATTCTTCCCCGCTTCGCCCACGGCGCAGGAGAACGCGGCCGAGTGACGCTGCGCACCCTGCTCGCGCACTCCTCCGGTCTTCCCGGCTATGTTCGCCTCTATGAGACCTGTCCCGACGCGGAATCGCTTCTCGACGCATGCCTTCGGCTCCCGCTTGAAGCCGATCCGGGAGAGCGAGCCGAATACTCCGACCCCGGATTCATCCTGCTGGGCGAAGCCCTCGAGAAGATTGCCGGCGAATCCCTGGAGGAGTTCTGCGCGCGGGAGATTTTTACTCCCCTGCAGATGACCTGCACCGGCTTTCGCCCCTCGAGCGACCGGCGGCCGGCGATTCCACCGACCGAGATCGACGAGCATTTCCGCCGCCGGATCATTCAGGGCGAGGCGCAGGACGAAAACTGCTTTGTGCTCGGCGGCGCCGCCGGCCATGCGGGGCTGTTTTCGAATGCGATGGATTCTCTGCGTTTCGCCGGCTCGATCCTGGCCAACGCCCATCAAACAGCCGATTCCATAACGGGCGCAACCGCCGGGGACGCAATGCTCCCTCCGCTCTTCACGCCGGAGACCGTCCATCTCTTCACGGCCCGTGCGGAACTGCCTACTGGAAGCTCC
>JAJYZK010000241.1 GCA_021799945.1 Acidobacteriota bacterium | reverse complement strand
ACGTCCGTAGCGCGCCCCCGCCGGCGCCGGGCGCGTGGACATAGGGAATTGAATGACTTGGCCCGGAAATGTAGACTGAGGCAGGCTGCTGGAGCGCAGAACCGCGGTTCCGGGCTCCGCCCCGACGGTCTGCGCTCGGCATACGCCAGTGGAAAGCGGAATTGCCCCGGCCGCAGGATGGCAACCTTTCATCCTACGTACATGGGGGAGGAGTTCATGATTTTGAAGCTGCGACGGGGCGCCGCCTGCGCGGTTTTCAGGGAATGCGCGGGCAGCTTCACAAAGGGATGGAGCCGGTCGCTGCGGTGCGCCGGCCTCGCGCTCTCTCTGCTGGCCCCGCTGGGGATTGCGTCTTCGGCCGCCCAAGCGGAGGCAGTCCCACCGAACGACATCGAGCTTGGTTTTCACAGCATGTACAACCTCGATTTCGCCAAGGCCCACGCCTACTTCTCCAACTGGGAGCAGCAGCACCCCACGGATCCCATGGGCCCGGTTTCCCAGGCCACGGCCTATCTCTTTTCGGAGTTCAACCGGTTGGGCGTTCTGGAGGCGGAGCTTTTTACCGATGACAGCCGTTTTGACGCCCGGCAAAAGCTCACCCCGGACCCCAGGGTGCGAGAGGAGTTCAACGGGGCTCTGGATCAGGCCGACAAACTGGCGGAAGGCGCGGCCGGACAAAACGACAACAACTTTCTATTTTCTCAGGTGATGGCGCTGGGGCTCCGATCGGATTACGCGGCCCTGATCGACAAGAAGGATTTCGCCGCGATGCGCTATATGAAAGAGGCCCGGGAACTGGCCGAGAAGCTACTGCTGCAGGATCCCAAAGCCTATGACGCATACATCGCGGTGGGAGTTGAGAATTACCTGAGCGGCATCCGTCCGGCTCCGGTGCGTTGGCTTCTGCAGATGGGCGGCGTGGAAACGGATAAGAACAAGGGGATTCAGGAATTGCAGGAGGCCGCCGCGCACGGAGACCTGTTGAAGCCCTATGCCAAGCTGCTGCTGGCGGTGGCCTCGCTTCGCGATAACAACACCGTCGAGGGCTGCGGCCTGCTCAGTCAACTCGCCACTTCGTATCCGCGAAATCCGCTCTACCGACAGAATGGCGCGCATTGCCCGGCGCCGTAGCCGCGCCCGGAAGGCGGCGCCCGGGCGGGAGCGAAATTCAGGTCACCGCTTCGGACTCATGGGGACCACCTGAATGGTGCTGTCCCGCACCTCGGCAAGAAAACGATTGATCACCGATCCCCGCAGAAGAATGTCCCAGCGCGAGCGGGCGGATTGTCCGAAGATCACATGGGAGACGCCTTCCTGCTTGGCGAATTCGATCAATGCATCGGCAACCTTCTTCTCTCTTAGCAGGATGACGCGTGCGCCCAGATCCTGCGCCAGACGAAGATAGTCCTCCATCCGCTCGTTCTCCGCGGCGTCCGTGTTCCGCTCCTCGCCTTCGGGGCCGGCCACATAGACGGCGAACCAATCGGTGGCGAGGCGTCCCGCCACGCGCGCTCCGGTGCGCAACAGCCGGTCGGTTCCGACCCGCGGCGAGATGCAAACCATCACCTTCTCCGGCAGCGGAGCCTGCTCCAGCCCCTGGCTTCTCAGATAGGCCGAGGCTCTAGATCCCACTTCCTCCGCCGTGGTCCGCAGCGCCAGCTCCCGCAGCATGTTGAGGTTGCTCTTGCGAAAGAAGTTGGCCAGAGACTGCTCGATCTTTTGCGGCGCATAAATCTTTCCCTGGCGCAGGCGGGATTGGAGCTCCTCGGCGGTGATGTCGACGTTGACAATCTCGTCGGCCCGTTTCATCAGGCTGTCCGGGATGGTTTCGCGAATCTGGGTATTGGCGGAGCGGGAGACCGAGTCGTTGAGCGTCTCGACATGCTGAATATTGACGGCCGTCATCACGTCGATGCCGGCGTCCAGCAGCTCCAGCACGTCTTCATACCGTTTGCGGTTTCTGGATCCCGGGACGTTGGTGTGGGCCAGTTCGTCCACGATGCAGATGCGCGGCCGCCGGGCGAGAATGGCGTCCAGGTCCATCTCTTTGAGCACGACGGAGCGGTACGGGATTTGGCGGAGCGGGATAATCTCCAGATCCCTGATCAGCGCTTCGGTCTCTTTGCGGCCATGCGACTCAACCAGGCCGATGACGATGTCGACGCCCTGGGCCTTGAGGAGATGGGCCTCCTCCAGCATCTGAAAGGTTTTTCCCACGCCGGGCGCCGCTCCCAGATAGATGCGGAGCCGCGCCCGTTCCGGAATTTCAGCGTCAATATCGTTCGCAATCTCTGCCATGTCGTAGTCTGAGGGTCCGCGGCGCCGTGCGCCGCTCTTCGCTCCCCCGGTTGAACCGTAGCCGGTCCAGGGCCGGCTGCGCGGAGGAGTCCTGCCGGGGCCCGGGGACGAGGCGGATTCAGGCCGTCTCCGCGAGGGACCAGCGCGGCGCCGCCATCTTTCCCGCGCGCTCCGCCCACGCGCTTCGATGGTAATGCTCTGTCATCCCACTTCGATAGGATGACGGGTTGGAACGCCGGTCGCGGCCGGGATCGTGAAGCTGAACTTCGAGCCATGGCCCAGGCGGCTTTCCACCGAAACCTGACCGCCGAGCAACTCGACCAGTCTGCGAACCAGAGCCAGCCCCAGACCCGTGCCCTCGCCCGGACCCGCGTTGAAGCGGCCAAAGATTCCGGGCAATCGTTCGGCCGCAATGCCGTGGCCTGAATCCCGGACGGCGAACTGCACCATATCCTTGTGCTCTTTGGCCTCCATCTGGATGGAGCCGCCCTCCGCCGTGCATCGCAGCGCATTGGTCATCAGATTGTCCATGATGCTGCGCAGGGCGCGACGGTCTGCGTTGATGTGGGAAAGGTCGCTGAAGGCCCGGATCTCGAGGTCGATTTTCTTTCGCTGCGCCTCCTCGCGATGGCGGAGATAGGTCTCCCGGAAGACATCGATCGGCCGCACGCGCTCCATGCGGATCTCGCGCCGTCCGCTCTCCAGCTCCGATACTTCAATCAAATCGGACATCAGATCGTTGAGACGCTCCGTCTCCAGTTCCGCGCCGTGAACCAGGTCCGCCTGCAGGGGGCGGAGCTCGCCGGCGAAGCCGCGGGAGAGGGTGTAAAGGCTGAGGCGGACCTGCTCCAGCGGCTGCCGGATTTTCTGCGAGGCGATGGTCAGAAAGCGGGTCTTGAAGTGGTCGATATCCCGTATCTGGGTGATGTCCTCCAGCACGCTGACGGCGCCCAGCAGCTTGCCGTCGGCGTCCCGCATCGGGGTCGTCCGCAAGCGGTAGCTTCGCTTTTCCTCGCCGATCTGCAAAGGAAGAACCGCGGCATCGCCCTCGTGGGCGATGGGTTGGCGCATGGCCACGGCCTCGCGCACAGCCCGCAAAATCTGCTCCCCGCCCGGAGTCCTGGTCAGCGCATGCCGGTCCGCGGAATGCTCTCCCAGGACCTCCGTGGCCGCCTGATTCAGCTTAAGCACCTGTCCCTTCGCATCGGTCACCACGACCGGCTCGAAGATCGACTGAACCACCGCGTCGGAAAGCTGGTGCTCGAGCTGCTTCCGGCCGGACTCGGTGTCGCGAAGATCGCGGATCAGGACGGCCATGCGGTTGATCTCCGTCGCGATGGCTCCCAGATGGTCCCGGCTTCTCCATTCCACCCGGTGCTGCAGTTCTCCCTGCCCGATGCGCCGCGCGGAGGACGCGGCGCGGCGCAAGGGCCGCACCACCGACCACAGGCAGCCGGCCGAAACCAGAGCCCCGAAGAGCACAGCGACCGCCGTGAGGGCGATCGCCTGCCGCGCGAAACCGTCCTGCGCGGCGCGTCGCAACAGCGATGAGCCGTGCAGTCCAAGCCCCAGCAGCAACCCCAGGAGCAGCAGGTAGCTGAGCGCGAGCCTCTGATAGAGAGTGAGCACGAACCTCCTGTGCGGCGCAACGCGACGACGAGGCATCGCGCCCCGGTGAAGGCTCCGGATGCGTTGTCGCCCGGAGAATAGCCGTGGAACGCGGGCCTGGTGTTAGCGGGCCTGGTGTTATTGTGCCCTTTCTCCCGGCTGAAGCAAAGCCGCCGGGGCGGGCCGCCTGGAGGGTCCCGCTTCCGCGGCCGGAGGCGGCATTTCGCGCGGCCTCATTGAGGCAGCCGGCACACCTGCACTTGGCGGTTGCGGTAGGGGCACAGGAACCGGGTGGGGGAGTCGGCCGGCAGAACAATCCAGGAGGCGGCGAAGGGGCGCAGCCGGGAGGCTCTTACTGCATCCGACTCGTGGTCCAGATTCGTGCTTGCCGGCAGTTGGCGCTGCCAGAGCGCAGCCGCGGCGGGAAACATGGCGGCGATGCCTCCATCCTTATACCAGTCCGCGATGCAGCTTCTCTCCGCGGTTGCGCGGAAGCCCTGCGCGTCCTCGCCCGGGCTTTCGACGTAGTCGGCGTCGAGGGCGAAAATGGCGTCGGCAGGCGTGTTGGCGCGAATCCAGAGGAAGGCCTGCCGCCAGCAATTGCGGGGATGCATCCCCGGCCACTCCACATGATCGGAGCTGGGATAGGTGAGCCGTTGCCCCCAGAACATCGCGCAGGCTGTCAGCAGCAGAACGCCGGCCGCCAGCGGTCGGTGACGCCGCCCGATGCGGCCCAGGAGACCTCCGCCCAGGAGCATGCCCGCCAGATAGACCATATGGAAGGCCCGCAGCGGCTGGAGCCGCGCCAGGGTGAGGCTGCCGCTGCGGTGAACAAAGCAGATCGCAAGAAAGAGCGACGAGCCGCCCACCCAGGCGCCGGCGGCGGACAAGGCCCCGGCCGGCGTCCCGCGGGCATATCGCGCGCCGGCCGCCAGCATCGCCACCGGAATCGCCAGGCCCACGACTTGATACCAGGTCCATTCGGAAAGAAAAAAGTATGACCTGCTGAGAGCCGCCTGGTTGATGGCGCTGCCGGCCGGAGCATGCAGGGTGAAGAGAAAGATCGCGGCGCAAGACAGAAGAGCAAGGGCGCTCAGTCCGGCCCCAAGCCGCCACTGGCCGCGCTCCGCAATCGCCGTGGCGGACAGGAAGACGGCGGCGTACGCCGCCATAAACGGGTGGAGCAGAGCCGCCAGAGCGAGCCAGACCAGGGCGCGGGTCCAGGCCCGATCCATTGCCGCCGCCAGCGCGAAAAGGCTGAATGGAGTGGAAAATGATCGCGCCGTCACATAGGGATCCATGAGCGAAAGCGCGGTTCCGGCCACGGGCAGCGTGAAGCAGCAGGCCGCCATCAGCAGCGCCCCCCAGCGCGGCCAGGGATCGCGGAAGATCCCCGCAGCAACCCTCCGGCAGGCCAGCAGATAGAGAAGGATGGAAGCCAGGTGGCAGGCGAACAGGAAATCGCGGGCCGGAATCCCCGTCGCGCGCACGCTCCAGGCGAGGAGATGGGCGAAGACGGAGAACCGGGTGAGGGAGAGCGCGAATACGCCGTCCGTCCGGTACAGCCCTCC
>JAJYZK010000240.1 GCA_021799945.1 Acidobacteriota bacterium | reverse complement strand
CGGCCGGCGGCCCGGCGCTCCTTTTCGAGCGCGTAAAGGGATACCCGGGAAGCTCCGTGCTCATGAATCAGTTCAGCAGCGAGCGCCGGATGAAGCTGGCGCTGGGCGTGGAAAGCCTGGACGAAGTGGCGGCCCGAATCCAGACTCTGATGCAGTTGAAGCCGCCCGCCGGCGTGCTCGACAAGCTGAAGATGCTTCCCTTGCTGGCCGAGGTAGGAGGCTATTTTCCCACCCTGATCCCCGCCCGGGAGGCGCCCTGCAAGCAAGTGATCCTGCGGGAGAACTTCAGCCTTCTGGACTTCCCGGTTCTTCAATGCTGGCCTCTGGACGCGGGCCGCTTCGTCACCCTGCCGTGTGTGATCACGCGCGACCCGAAGACCGGCAAGCGGAATACCGGGATGTACCGCATGCAGGTCTACGACGGGCAGACCACCGGGATGCACTGGCAGCGGCAGAAGGTGGCCGCGGAGCATCTGCGGGAGCGGCTGCGCGCCGCAGCCACAGCAGGCGCCGAAGGGGATCCGCGCGCCGCCCGGGTGCGGGTTATGGCGGAGACCTCCGGGGCCACGGTCGCACCCATCCCGGCGGCGGCCGGACTGCCCACGCTGGCCCTGGGCCAGAGGAATTCCGAGCGTATGGAGGTCGCGGTGGCCATCGGAACGGACCCGGCGATGACCTTCTCCGCGATCGTTCCCGCCCCACCGGAGATTGAGGAGTTTGTCATCGCGGGCTTTCTCCGCAAACGCCCCGTCGAACTGGTCAAGTGCGAGACCGTGGAGCTGGAGGTTCCGGCGCATTCCGAGATTGTGCTCGAAGGCTATGTTCAGCTCGACGAGCTGCGCATGGAGGGGCCTTTTGGCGATCACACGGGCTTCTACACCATGCAGGAGGAATATCCGGTCTTTCACCTCACCTGCATCACGCATCGCCGCCATCCGATCTATGCGAGCACGGTGGTGGGCAAGCCGCCGATGGAAGATGCCTGGATGGGCAAGGCGGTGGAGCGCATCTTTCTGCCCCTCATGCGCATGTCCATCCCGGAGATTGTGGACATCAACCTGCCGGTGGAAGCCGTCTTCCACAACCTGATGGTTGTGTCCATTCGCAAGAGCTACCCCGGACAGGCGCGTAAAGTGATGAATGGCATATGGTCGATGGGGCAGGCCATGTTCACCAAGTGCATTGTGGTGGTGGACGAGGACTGCGATGTGCAGGATCTGCGCGAGGTGACCCTGCGCGCGGCCAACAACATCGATCCGGAACGCGATATCCAGTTCATGCTGGGACCGGTGGATTCTCTGGATCATGCCTCGCGCCTGCCCAACTACGGCAGCAAGATGGGGATCGATGCGACGCGGAAGTGGGCGGCGGAGGGATTCGCGCGTCCCTGGCCGCCGATGGTCGAAATGGATGCTGCGACCAAAGCGCGGGTGGACGCTCTATGGCCGAAGCTTGGCATCCGCTAAGGCCGGCTTGCATAAGAGGCAGGGGGGCTCACCGATCGCCATGAAGTGGACGCGCGGACTAGACAGGCTGTTCCGCCAGCCGCGTATGGCATGGGGAGAATATCGCAGCTATCTCGCCGTGCATCCCTTTGACCGGCGCTTCGGCGTGGACACCAGCGGTCTTTTCTACGATCTGCCCACCGGGCACGGTCACGACCGATGCAACAACGGATATTTTGCAGTGGCCCCCTCCGTCTTTCACCAGACGATGGAGAGGCTTTCCCTGGATCTTCCCCGCTTCACCTTCGTCGATCTGGGTTCGGGCAAGGGCCGCGCGCTGTTGCTGGCCCTGGACCATGGCTTCCGGGAGGTGATCGGCGTGGAGATATCGCCGCGTCTGGAGCGAATTGCCCGCGAAAATATAGCCCGCTATCGGCCGCCGAGGGAGGCGCCGCCGGTGCGATCGATCCTGGCGGATGCGGCCGATTTCGATTGGCCTCCCTCGCCGCTGGTGATCTATACATGGAATGCGTTCACCGAGCCGGTCATGCGCCGGGTGCTGGAGAACCTGCGGGCCTCGCTCGCCTCCCGGCCGCGGGAGGCATACCTGGTGTACATCCATCCTGAACTCGACGCCGCTCTCGAAGGCGAGCTTTGGCTGAAGAAAGTATGGGAGGGGGGCGTGGCCATGAACGACGAGGATTTCTCTGCCTGGGCCTTTCCGGACAGGACCGAGATATGCGCCATCTACCGCGCGCGGCCCCAACCGGAATAGGAGGGCGGCGATCCGCTCTGCCCGGGCGAGCTGTATCGCCCCAGGGGGCGGTTTGCCGCCGATTTGCGGTATGGCGCCCGGCGAGCCTTCGCCCCGCCATGCATAGTTCCACCGCCGAAAGATAGCCTCGGTCGCCAGTTCCTGACGCCAAAGTGCGGATTTTGTGTGACCTTCCTAACCCCGCCGGCGCGGCCGCGGGGCTCCGTGGAGCCAACCTGTTGCTAGGATCAGTCCTGTGATGCCCAAGCGGCTATCCAGGCGCTTATCCAAGTGCTTACCCAGGAGCGCGCCGGAACGCGCGTCGAGACCCCGCATCCGCCATGGGAGTTCTCGCAGCGCCTCTTGCGGCTTGCCGGAGTCGAGGCCGCATTTCGCTCGCTCCTGAACGGTAAAAGCCCGGTCCCCCGCCCGCGCAATCGCCTGCCAACGGCCAAATTCGGCTGCGGGCCATTGCAGGATCCCCGGTTATTCGATCCTAGAGGGCTCTATGGAAGGAACCGGTGGGGAATCCGGCCCAAAAATCGCTTCGGAAACCGGACCAGGATTCGGACGCCGAACCGGACTCCGAACCGGACTACGCCGCGGGCAGGGCGCGAAGCCAGGCTCGCGCCCTGCCCGCACCGCCGCCCTCTGGTTGCTGGCGCTGGCGGCTGGGCTGATCCCGGCCCGCGCTCAGGAGCCGGGCGGAGCCTATTCCTTTCGCCGGGGCTTCGGAGCGTTCACGGAATACTCGAACGACTCCAGCCACATGCTGCTGGGCTACGCCCAAGGGCGGGAGCTGGCCGGCGTCGGATTCAGCTACGAGTTCCGGACATTTCTGGGATCGCATTTCGCCGGTTCCGCGCTGGCGGAGCTCTCTCCATTGATGGGGATGAGCGATCCCACCATGCGCGGAGTCACCTTCAACTTTCCCTCCCAGCCCGCCCTTTCCGGAACCGTGCGGTTCAGCTCCCAGGTCCCGGTCGTGATTCCGGTAACCGCGGCGCCCGTAAATGCGTACCTGAT
Source organism: Acidobacteriota bacterium (assembly GCA_021799945.1). Taxonomy (GTDB): domain Bacteria; phylum Acidobacteriota; class Terriglobia; order Terriglobales; family Acidobacteriaceae; genus PALSA-350. The sequence continues at coordinate 2,256 of JAJYZK010000240.1, read as the reverse complement.
GGTCGGGAGTGGAGCGGTGTATCCGGGAACCGCCAGCTATATCGCCGGCCGGCGCTGGACGTACCTCAGCGATATCAGCCCGCTCGGATACAAGCTCAACGCCCTTCCCGGCCGACGGCTTCAGCCCTACGTCACCGGGCTGGGCGGCTTCGCGATCGCCACCCGCGACGTTCCGGTGTTCAACAGCTCGGCTCTCAATTTCACCTTCCAGGCGGGATTCGGGATGGAATGGTTTCGGCGCAATCACCGCTCCATCGGGCTGGAATACCGCTATCATCACCTGTCCAACCAGGGCCTCGGAGCGCAAAACCCGGGGGTCGATTCGGGAGTCTTCAAAGCGACGTATACCTTCGGACGCTGAGCGGGAGGGCCTCCGCCCGGCGCATCGTATACTGGAACCATGTCGATCGTGCGGAACATTGCGGGCGTGGCCAAGGGCATGAGCATTACCTTCCGGGAGATGCTGCAGCCGACCGAGGTGGAAAATTACCCCGACGGGCCGGGACCGAATCGCGGGGCTCATTTCCAGGATCGTTTCCGCGGAGCCCACGTACTGCAGAGAGATGAAAATGGCCTGGAGAAATGCGTCGCGTGCTTTCTCTGCGCGGCGGCCTGCCCGGCCAACTGCATTTATATCGAAGCGGCGGAAAATACGGCGGAACAACGGATCTCCAGCGCGGAGCGCTACGCCAAGGTGTACAACATCGACTACAACCGGTGTATTTTCTGCGGCTACTGCGTGGAGGCCTGCCCGACGGACGCGATCACGCACGGACATGGATTCGAGCTGGCGTCCTTGAATGCGACCAATCTGATCTATCGCAAAGAGGACATGCTGGTTCCCGCCGCGAGACTTGCCGCTCCCGCCGCAGCCGGTTTGGATGCCCGGAAATAAGGGTTTGCGCCCGTGACGGGCCCGATGACGGATCCGGAGGGCTGGAGAGTTCCGGCCCGGCAGCCGGGGCGATGTTGGGGAAGGTGGCGCATGCCGCTCCCGCCTGCTGACCGGCAGGGCTGATTTCTCTCGAAAATGCGAGGCCAATTGCGAGACTTCCTGGGAATTCTGCGCGAACGCGTCGCCGTCTATGACGGGGCGATGGGCACCAACATCCAGGCGCACGCGCCCACCATCGACGATTACTGGGGCAAAGAAGGATGCAACGAACTGCTGGTTCTCAGCCGGCCGGACATCATCCGCTCCATCCATGCCGGATTTCTTGAAGTGGGCTGCGACGTCATTGAGACCGACAGCTTCGGCTCCTCGCGCGTGGTGCTGGCCGAATACGAGCTCCAGGACCGCACCCGCGAACTGAACATTGCCGCCGCCAAGCTGGCCCGCGAGGTCGCGCAGGATTTTTCCAGCCCGGAGTGGCCGCGCTTTGTCGCCGGCTCCATCGGACCGACCACCAAGCTGCCCTCTCTCGGCCACATCTCCTACGACGCCATGGCTGAGATGTACCGGGAACAGGCGGAGGCGCTGATCGAGGGCGGGGTCGATATTCTTCTGATTGAAACCAGCCAGGATCTGCTGCAAGCCAAGATTGCTCTGGCCGCCTGCCAGGACGCCATGCACAAGGCGGGCAAACGCCTTCCCTTGCAGATGCAGGTCACCCTGGAAGCCACCGGCGCCATGCTGCTGGGCTCGGAAATCGGGGCCGCTCTGGCGGTGGTCGAATGCTTCCAGCCGGATATCGTCGGGTTGAACTGCGCCACCGGCCCCGAGGAGATGAACGACGCCGTGCGTTTTCTGTGCCAGAACGCCTCCCGGCCGGTCAGCGTGCAGCCCAATGCCGGTCTGCCCCAGAACGAAGGGGGCAGAGCGGTCTATAAACTCACCCCCGCCGGATTGGCGGCCGCCCATCGCCGTTTCGTCACGGAATACGGCGTGCAGGTGGTGGGGGGGTGCTGCGGCACCACTCCGTCGCATCTGAAGGCGGTGGTGGAGGCGGTAAAGGACGCCACGCCGGCGCCGCGCGAGGAGAAGTCGCGGAGCGTGGCCGCGAGCGCCTTCTCCGCCGTGCCGCTCGAGGTTGATGGGCAACCCGTGGTGGTGGCCGAGGAAATGAACACCACCACCCGCGTCGAGCACTTCCGCAACATGGTTCGGGCCGGGGACTTTGACGGCATTCTGGCCTTGGCCAAAAAACTCACCGCCGAGGGCTCGCAGATGCTGGACCTGTGCTGCGCCATCGTCGGCGAAGACGAATCCGGATACATGAACGGGGTTCTGGAGAAGATCGCAACCCGGGTGACGGC
>JAJYZK010000239.1 GCA_021799945.1 Acidobacteriota bacterium | reverse complement strand
AGCTGCATTGCTCGCCGTCGATCTGGACCAGTCCCCAGCTTCCGAACCCGGCCGGGGACGCGTACTGGGTCGTAGAAGGAATCGGTAGGATGGGATTCCCGAGCGTCACCGTCATCGGAAACGTACGTCCCGTCGCCGGAATCGCCGTCTGAATCGTCTGCAACGACGTTCCCGCGAACCATTCCACCGGAGCCGGCGGCGTCGCGGGAACAAAGGCCGCGCTCAGCGTGATCCCGTTGTTTCCCGTCGCGCAGCCCGAAGTCCCCTGGCTAGCCACCGTCGTTTCGAAATTCGCCGTCCCGGCCGCGTATCCGGGAAAGAGAATCTCAGAGCCGACGGCCGGCAACGTCTCGCTTGTGGGTATGCAGGCGAGCGTCGAGGCGTTGGCGACGGTGGCTACGCCGTTCAAGCATCCTGTCTTGTACGCGCCCGTCCCCTGACACCACTGCGGAGCCATGGGATCGGGCGCGTTCGCGTCCAGAATGCCGCCAGGCCGGTACAAAGGCGTTTGCGCGACACAGGTTCCGTTCGTGCAGATTTGCCAGGGCTGCGTCGCGTCGATTGTCGGATCGAGCAGAATCGAATAATCGTGTGTGGTGAAGCCGGAAGGCGCGGGACTATAGCCGCTCTGGCTCGGGTCCATCAGCGCAAAGACATCTTCGCCCGCGCTTCCGGCCACATTGGACCCGGGCCGCACGATCACGCCTTCGGAGTTCGTGTACTGACTCCAACTGATTCCATGCCCTACCAGATTCGCGCCCAGCCGCAGCGGCGTCGCGCTCCAGCAGGTTCCCTGCGGCAGGTCGATCTCGCGGCCGGTAGAAATCCCCAACGCAATCGCCGACTTCAGCGCCGCATCGTCCTGGTGCCCGAACAAAATATACGAATTCGCCACGCTCGAAAACGGCGCGGGCACGCTCAGCGTCAGCGTGGTCGGAGACGCATACGTCACCGTCGCATCGAAGCGGGTCACAACGCCGGCGACTGTCCCAACGCTCTCGATCCACTTGCCCGTATCCGCCGTGGTGAAGCTCGTCCCGCTCGCCGTCAGCGTCGTGCTTCCCGCCGTCAGCGTGCCCTCGATCATCCCCGCATCGCAGGCCGCGCCCGACGCCGTCACATCCCACGCCTTCGCCGGAATCAGCGTCCGGTCGTCGTGCACGGGATTGTAATTCGGATTCGAGAACTGCGTCCGCGCGTCTCCCGGCTGAATGCGCACGGCGTTTCCGGATGTGCTCAGCAAAGACGTGATCGTCGAGCCGGTCTGCCCCAGCGGCAGCGTGTACTCGTTCGATACCGGTCCCACGAAAGCGCTCGTGCCCGCATTCGGCCCGTATCCTTCCTGCCACTGCGAAAAAGCGCCTACGCCGCCGACGGAGCCTCCTACGGCCACATACTGCGAAGCGTTCCACTGGTACCAGACCGTGGGAACCTGTGTAATGTCCACCAACCCGATCTGCGGCTGCCCTTGCACCGAGGCGATGATGGCCGCCGCCGCCGAGGAACTCCCGGCAAGCTGGTAAAAATCGTTGTTCAGAACGATCGTGTTCGGCTGCGGATTGGTCGTATTCGCATTGAGTGCTTCCTGCAGGCCGGCGGTGGCCGAAGTCAGGTAAAACGGCAGATTGTGCTGATTCACCGGCGCAATCGTGATCGAGCAGGTCACATTGTCGATCGTCACCGCGGTCGGCGTCACCGTCTCGCTCAGCGCCGGGTTGCCATCCACGATGCGCACGGGAGTGCCCACGGTGAAAGCCGGAAAGAAGCTCGATCCGCCCTGCACCCGGCAGGAAGAAGGCGCAAAGCTATAGGTATTGGGCGCGAAGCCGGAAACCTTCCATCCGCCGTACTGCGATGCGATGGGCTGGCCCTCGATAGTCTGCGCCTGTGCGGCGCAGGATGCGAAGGCGACGAGGAGGGCGGCCGGCAGCCTTCTCAAGGCTCAACCCCCACGCAATCTACCTCGGAAACCGTGCCGGCGACCCCTCCATTCGAGGTTCCATTTTGAAGCTGAATCGTTAGCCCGCTCGCGCTCTTGGCAAGGAGATTCAGGAAGACCACCACGCCGGTGCTGATCGGGCCCGGCGTGCAGGTGGCGGCGTAGGTGGCGTTGGCGAAGGCCGTCGGCCAGCTTGCGCTGAAGGAGCAGGTTCCGTAGCTCGTGCCGCTCGTCGTGCAGATTCCGGAAGTGATGACCAACGCTTGAATGGTGGGGATCGCCGGGCCATTGGCCGCCGCAGTCACCCGCCCGTAGCTGTCAACCGTGATATTCGAGCTCGTGTAGCTGCCGGCAGTCACGCCGGAGGCGGCCAGGTCCACATCGGTTCGCGCGCCTCCAGGGTTATCCACGGGAGCGAAGCGGGGAAGAAAATTCAGATACGGCTCCTGGGGCAGAAAGGCCGCATTGGCCTGCGTGTGTTGGTAGTAAAGCGTTGGCGTGGTTCCGCAGGAGCCGGGCGCAAATGCCGTCCCGTTCGATACCAGGCACTGCCCGGATGTCCCGGCGCCGCCCGCGTACAGATAGCCTCCGCTCGCGTTGATTGCGCCATTCTCCACGTCTACGGGCCACGCCGGCGCAGACGTTCCGACGCCGAGCGAGCCCACGTTGACGACGTTGTATCCGGTAAAGCTCAGCGGACCGGAGATGGATTGCGGACCATGATTGAGAGGCTGCGCCAGAATCGGCATGGGATAAATCACTGTGCCGTTCCATAGCGGCGCGCCATTCGATATATTCACCGTTCCATTCAGGCCGCCGTTCAACTGCCAGGCCTGGGGCCAGCCGGGGTATGCATTTCCGCTGGAAGAGGTAAGCGTCACGTTGTACCCGGTGTAGGGAATGATCGTGTCGTTGAAGGCGATCGAGCAGGCGGAGGAATTCACCGCGGGAGGCGCGGCGCCGGCGGCCAGGGGCGCAGCCTGCGTGTAAGTCTCCGCCGGGCTCGCGGTCGCGCCCTGCAGCGTCTCCGTTCCGCTGGCCGTGCCGATGTACACGCCGATGCCGGTTGCGTTCGCTGGAAAGCTCGCCGGCGGAGAAACAATCAAGGATCCGGTGGACGGAATCTGAACCTGCCGTTCGGGGGAGGGAAGCGATTCGCCGGAGGCAAGATAGAAGGTGACTTCCACATAGTAGATCCCGCCGGCAAGCGCCCCGGATCCGGTGTCCGTGGCTACCGCCGGAGGTTGCAGAGGATTGGGAAGGCCAACCACCGCGCCGTTGGTCGAGGTATAGCATTGCGCAATCGCCGGCGTTACGGCGCCCGTGCCGACGATCAATCCGGCCTGTTGTAACTGGAAGCTGATCGTCCCGTTCACGACTGGCAAGCCGCTCGGGCCCTGCAACGTCCCGGAGACAGTGCCCGCCCGGACCGTGCGCGGGGCCGCGGCGCAAACGGCCAACGCGACCGCCCAAACCGCTCGTTGCGCTGCCCGCTCGCAACGGCCGGCCAGCCACTTCGATGGGCGGGCATGTGTCCGCCCGTCATTGCGCCGGGCGATCAATATCCCCCTCCGCCGCGAACCATCTGCATGCCGCAGTACAGGGCGGCGCCGAGCGGTGTCCGCGTGTAAACCTTCATCCAGGTTCTGGCGTTGGTGTAAGTGGCGATGCGTTTGTGTTTCCCCAGCCACGTCAGCTCTCCCGCCCGGACCAGCGCATCGGCTTTGGCCCGGGAGTAGTGGTGGTGTCGCCGGCTGGAGCACTTGTGCTCGATCCCGCCATGCACGAAGGAGCGGGCGTCGTCCTCGTTGAGGATGCATATCTTGATCGGTCTTCTGGGGGAGGAAATGAGGTCCGCACAGGCGGCGCGGGAGGCGGCGGAAGGATAATTCTGGGAAATGGGCATGGTCATGGAGAAAGCGCGCGGCGGATGCGCCGCGCTCCGGAAATTAGTCCCAAGGTCGCACGCGCTGGGAGCGCAATGGGCGGCTAGCATCCGGAAGCTGCGCCGCTCATCGGTCGATCGTCGATCGGTTGTTGTGCTCACTCTTTAGACCCCAACGCGGCGCCGAAAGATTGAGCCGATATGCGCCCCGCGGCGCTCTCCCGGCAAGTTACGGAAAGACGCGCCGAACGGGCCGGTATCTTGTCTCAGGCGCTCGGCGGGTCCACCGCGAGCCACCGAAGTCCGCTATATACCAGCCCCTTTCATCCGCCTGCGCGCCGCCGCCCAGCCACTGTCGTCCTGAGCCGGAGTGAGCTTAGCTCATGGCCAGCCCCAACCACTGTCGTCCTGAGCGGGCTTGGCCGGGAACCGGGCCAAACCCGGCGAAGGACCTTGCGGTTGCGATCTGCCGGGTTGCGATCTGCCGGTTATGTCACTCAGCCCCGGCCGCGCCCGGTCCACAGCATCCGCCCGGCCTCCGTCTTCTCCGGCCGTCGCGCTTGCCTGCCGCCGCGCGCAGCTTCATCCGCGCCTGATAAATCCTGCTCTTCACCGCCGGCAGAGTAATTCCCAGGCGCTCCGCAATCTCCCGGTCTGGAGTCTCGTCCTGATAAGCCATCTCCAGAATCTTCCGCTGTCTCGGCGTAAGCCGGCGCAGGAGCCTTTCCATATCGATGCGGTCCGGAGCGGATTGCAGGTTTCTATCTTCCGCGCTGAACAGCCAGTCCTGTGGCATATCCTCGCCTTCGGTTTGCCGGCTGGCCAGTCCGGCCGTCTGTTCGATGGAGAGCAGCCGCGCGTCGCCATTGCTGCTTTGCCGGGACTTGCGCAGCACGGTGAGGCACCGATTCATCGCGATCCGGGTGATCCAGGTGCGAAAGTTGGATGCGCCCTCGAATCGGTCCAGGCGGGTGAACGCGAGCAGAAAAGTCTCCTGACAAAGATCGTCGAGATCGTTGGTCCGCAGAATCGTTCGCCCCGCCGCGCGCACATGAGGCAGGTGCCGCGCATACAGTTCGCGAAACGCATCCTGATCTCCGCGCCGCGCCGCCGCAATCAGCTCGCACTCCGTCATTCCCGTCATCGCTCTCCCGATAGCACACCCCCGCGGCCTATCCGCCTGTCGCGCGGCTCATGGTTCACAACGCCCTGGCTCACAACGCCTGCGCCACCCATTGCGCCCGGCTGCTCAGCACCGCCAGAGCGTCCACATAAGCCTGGTAATCGGAGCCCTGAACCTCGCGGGCGCCCTCGCAGGCCGCCTGCAGCGCGACATACTCGTAAGCCCGGCGCAGCCGCATCAGCCCGCGCACCGCCTGCCGGCATCGCCGGCTGCACACCAGATTCGGCAGATACCGCATTCGCAGGTAAGGCCGTCCGCAGGCCAGGGCCGACTCAGCCCACCCCGCTCCGTTCCTCGCCCCGCTCTCAGCTCCGTTCATCGCTTGTTCCTCCCGGTTGAACCCGCCCACCCCGTGGTCTCCTGCGTTCGCAAACCGCCAATCGCGCGCGATCGCTTTTCCGCCGCTTCGCGCGGAAACTCACGCGGAGGCCGCCCGGGCTTGGCGCGCCTGCTGCGCCTTGGCCTCGACGCGCATTCGGTCCCACTCTTTCCG
>JAJYZK010000238.1 GCA_021799945.1 Acidobacteriota bacterium | reverse complement strand
TGCTTCCGGCGATGCGGCATCCGCGCGTTCCACAATATCCTCCACCCCCTCCGAGTTACCGCGGGCTGGGATTGCTGGCGGCGGCGCTTCTGGCCTTTTCCGCCCTTCCCGCTCCCTTTGGCTCCGTGGGCCTCCTCAATCTGTTCCGATAACCGATCTGTGTCCATCCCTGTTTCTTTTGTTTCCGGTCCCATCACATCAGATTCACCGCGTCCACATCCACGATCAGGTTGCGGCGCGGAATGCCCAGGAACTCCGCCTGCGCAAGGATCGCCGAGAGCGCCCGGGACAGGGTCTGGCGCTCCTCCGCCTTGAGCAGAAGGTGAAAGCGATAGATTCGCTTGATGCGCGCGATGGGAGCGGTTGCGGGTCCGAGGACGCGCACCCGGTCCAGGCTTTGCCGGGACAGCCAGCGGCCCAGCTCCGATGCCCACCCCGCGGCCTCCTCCAGTTTTGGGCTTTGGATGAGCACATTGGCCAGCACCGCGAAGGGCGGATAGCGCATACATTTGCGGAAGCGCATTTCCTTGGCCGCAAAGCCCTCAAAATCGTGCCGGGCGGCGAACTGGATGGCGTAGTGCTCGGGATGATAGGTCTGCACCAGAACCTGCCCCGGCAGCTCGCCGCGGCCGGCCCGGCCGGAGACCTGGGTAAGAAGCTGAAAGACCCGCTCGGCCGCCCGGAAGTCCGGCAGACCAAGCGCGAAATCCGCTCCCACCACGCCCACCAGCGTTACGCCGTGAATATCGTGTCCCTTGGCGATCATCTGCGTTCCGACCAGCAGATCGATCTCTCTGGCGTGCAGCCGCGCCAGCAGTCCTTCCAGGTCGCGCCGGCCGCGCACGGAGTCGCGGTCCATGCGGCCGATGCGCGCCGCGGGGAACAGCTCTTGCAGCCGCTCCTCGCCCTGCTGCGAACCCGCCCCAAAAAAGAACAGATGCTCGCTTCGGCACCGCGGGCAGCGCGTGGGGGCCGTGGTTGCGTAACCGCAGTAGTGGCATTTGAGGCGCTGCCCCGAGGCGGGGCGCGGCGGCGGCTCCGGATCGGCTCCGGAGACCGGATGCGGGGCGGGCTTATGGTGGGCGAGCGCAATGGCGCAGTTCTCGCACTCCAGTTTCTCGCCGCAGGCCCTGCACAGCACGGCAAAGGAATAGCCCCGCCGGTTCAGCAGGATGATGGCCTGCTCTCCGCGCTGCATCGCCCCCTGCGCCTGTTCAATCAGCGCCCTTGAAAAGAGATGGTCCTGCCCCGTCTGCCGGAACTCCTCGCGCATATCCACCAGCGAGATGGAGGGCATGGGCCTCCGGTTGACGCGCTCCTTCATCTCCACCACGGCATACTTGCCGGTCTGCGCATTGCGCCAGGACTCGAGCGAGGGCGTCGCCGAGCCCAGCACGGCCACCGCGCCGGCGATTTTGGCCCGCATCACGGCCACGTCCCGGGCGTGGTATCGCACGCCTTCTTCCTGCTTGTAGGAGCCGTCGTGCTCTTCGTCGACGAGGATGAGGCCGAGCCTGGCCACCGGCGCAAAGACGGCGGAGCGGGTGCCCACCACGATGCGCGCCTCTCCGCGGCGAATGCGGCGCCATTGCTCGGCGCGCTCGGCGGAAGTGAGCGCGGAGTGCAGTAAGGCGACATGGCCGCCGAAGGCCGAGTGCAGCAGCGCCGCCATGGCCGGCGTCAGGCCAATCTCCGGAACCAGCAGAATGGAGGAGAGCCCGGCGTCCAGCGCCTGCTGCATCGCCGCCAGATAGACATGGGTTTTTCCCGAGCCGGTGACTCCATAGAGCAGGCAGGTGGAAAATTGTCCGCTGCCGAGCGACGCGGAGATTCGCTTGAGGGCGGCCTGCTGGTGGGCGTTCAGGCTGCGCTCTCCGGCGCCGGAAGGCAGCCCGGAAAGATGAAAGGCCGACGGCCGATCCTCCAGCGCGATCAGTCCCCTCTTCACCAGGGTGCTCAGCGTGGACCCCGCGCGGCCGCGGCGGCGCAGCTCGGCCAGGGGAAGCCCATCTCCGGCCCCGGCCAGCTCGCCCAGCAGGGCAAGCTGGTTTTCCGTCAGCCTGGGAGGACGAGCCGTGGCCACCAGAACCGCGTATCGGGTCATGCGCCGGGCATCCCGCGGCGCGGCCTCCTCTTGCCGGCGCAGCCACCGTTTGCGGACCATGCCGGCCAGCAGCTCCGGCGAGGCCCCGGCCGCGGCCCGCAAGGCGCCCTGCTTCGCCGCTTCGCCATCCAGGAGGTAGTTCAGCACGGCATATTCCGCGTCCTGCTCCTCGGCGCTGCGGCGCGAGCGGCGGGAGGATCCCCGCTCCGCACCGGCCAGCAGAATCTGCCTTCCCAGATCGGTGATCCGGTATTGCATCGAACGGCGCACCTCGGCCGCCAGGGGCAGCATGCCGCGCAACACCTCTCCCAGCGGGGCCAGGTAATACCGCCCGATCCAGGCGGCCAGCTCCATGAGTTCCGCGGTGAGGATGGGCTCCTCGTCGAGCACAGACTCCACCAGCCTGGCCTCCACGGGCGGCGGGTCGTCATGCAGCCGGGTGACCACGCCGATCAGCTTTTCGTTGCGAAACGGCACCACCACCCTGCCGCCGACCGGGGGGTCGTTTTCCCGGAAGACTCCGGCCGGCGGCATCCCGGAGGAGGCGCCGGCCTCGTCCCGCAGCCGGTAGGTAAAGGCGCGGTCCAGCGGCGCCGGCAATACGACATCGCAATAGATGGCCATCCGATACGCCAAGCCGCCAGTTCCTTGAGGCGGGTGAAGCCATGAGTTTAGTTGAATGCCGCTGCGCCCGCGGAGCCGGGCGGAAGGGCTACTTCGAAGAAGGCTTCAACCCCAGCTCGGCCATGGCCATCTGAAGATCGCGCCACGCCTCCTTTTTCTGACGGGGGTCGCGCAGCAGAAACGCGGGATGGTAGGTGACGATGAGCCTGGCGCCACGGCAGGCATGGACGCGCCCGCGCAGGCCGCTGAGCGAGGAGCGGACGCCCAGCAGGTAAAGCGCCGCCGTCGAACCCAGCGCCACCAGCACCTCCGGACGCACCACGTCGATCTGCCGGAAGAGAAAAGGCGAGCAGGTTTGCGCCTCCTCCGGTTCGGGAACCCGGTTCTGCGGCGGCCGGCACTTCACGATGTTGGCGATATAGACTTCGGCCCGCCGCAATCCCATGGCGCCGATCATGTTGTTGAGCAACTGACCGGCGCGGCCCACGAAGGGAAGCCCCTGGGCGTCTTCGTCGGCGCCGGGCCCCTCGCCCACAAACATCAGGCGGGCGGCGGGATTCCCGTCCCCGAAGACGATCTTGTTGCGGCCCCGGGCAAGGGCGCAGCGCTGGCAGTCGCCGATCTCCGCGCGAACTGCCCGGAGGGCCTCGGCGCGGCCCTCCGGAGCGACAAAAGCGCCGACCGGCGGCGGAGCGGGATGCGGCTTGCGGGTGCGAATATCGGGGTCCTCCTGGGCGGCGCCTGGGTTGAAGTCGCGAATCGGCAGTTCGGCCCGGATCGGCCGCCCCGCGGGTCTCTCCGCAGTTTCTTCGCTCGGAGACTCTGCGCCGATCGCCGCCGCGGCCAGCCGCGAGGCCGGGCTCACCGGCCGGCGATAAAGATCGAAGACGCCGAGATCGCGCAGATACCGGAGGTGCGCGGCGATGGACTGCGGAAGCAGCGCGGGAGACAGGGCCGGCGATTTCGCATTCGTCATGCTTTGTATTCAGTCTGTACCCGTCGTAACCGGGCCCGTGGCGGGAGTTGCTCCGGTCTCCATCACTCCGGCTCCTGTCACTCCGGTTCCTCCGCCCGGCTGGAAACCAGCCCGCTTTCGGCCACCAGCGAGGCGGGACGGCGCAGGGCCAGCACCTCGTCCAGAATGCGCTCCGCCAGTTCCTTTTTGGTCATCTCCGGGAGTTCGATGGCGGTGTTTGCCGTTAGAAAAGTCACCGCGTTCCGGTCCGAATCGAAGCCCGTCCCGGGGCGGGAAACGTCGTTCACAACGATGGCGTCCGCGCCCTTCCGCGAGAGCTTGCCGCGGGCGTGAGCGAGGGGATCCTGGGTTTCCGCGGCGAAGCCGATCACCAGCATCTCCGGCCGCCGGCGCAGCGCCACTTCGCTGAGGATGTCTTCCGTCGGCTCGAACTCGAGGGTGAGAGGGCCACTGCGTTTCAGCTTCTGGTCCGCCGGAATGCGCGGGCGGTAATCGGCCACGGCAGCGGCCTTAATCACAATGGTCGCCTCATGCAAGCGGCTCATCACCGCGTCCCGCATCTCCGCCGTACTGACCACCGGCGCCACTTCGCAGCCGGCAGGCGGGCGCAGGGAGGTCGGCGCGGTCACCAGAATCACACGGGCGCCCCTCTGCCGGGCCGCTTCGGCAATGGCGTAGCCCATCTTTCCACTGGAGCGGTTGCCCAGGTACCTCACGGGATCGATCGCCTCCCGGGTGCCTCCGGCGGTAACCAGGACCACCTCGCCGGCCAGATCGTTGCGCATCTGCAATTGCGCCAGCACCGCCTGCACAATTGCAGCCGGCTCGGCAAGGCGCCCGCTGCCGGTCATTCCGCAGGCCAGATACCCTTTCTCCGGAGGAACGATTTTGACGCCGCGGCTTTGCAGGACCTCGAGATTCGCCCGGGTGGCCGGATGCTCCCACATGTTAACGTTCATGGCCGGGGCCACGATGACCGGGGCGGTGGTCGCCAAATACAGCGTCGTTAAAAAATCGTCGGCGATTCCGACGGCGAATTTGGCCAGCAGATTGGCGGTGGCTGGCGCCACCACCAGGGCTTTTGCGGAGCCGGCTTCCTCAATGTGGTCGATCGCCGATCGAAAACCGCCCGGCTCGGCGGCGACGCCCTCGTTCCCGCCGCCCTCCGGCTCGGTCCAGAGTCCGGTGATCACCCGATGGCCGGTCAGCGATGCAAAGGTCAAGGGGGTGATGAAGCGTTGCGCCGCGGCAGTCATCACCACCTGCACGTCGAGGGCCTGGCGCTGTAGCGCCCGAACCAGCTCCGCCGCCTTATAGGCGGCGATGCCGCCGGAAACTCCGACGATGACCTTCATAGCGATGATTGTAACCCGCTTTCCCCGAGCTTCCCGCCGGCTGCCGGGGTCTTCCGTAACCGGTAGAGAGGCGCTCTTCGTTCGCCCTGCATCAGGATTCTCCGGCAAAAGGGCGAATCGGAAACGGCGAAGGATCGCCGGCGGGCATTATCGGGTTTTCGCATTGCCTGGAGAGGCGACCGGCGTCGGCGCCGTGGCGATGCGGGTCTCCGGACGGCTCAGGCTTCCGAGAATCGCCGCGGCGCGGGTGGCGGAATCGCTCTTCAGGTCGAGCGTCCGGTCGAAGGAGATGGCGCCGCTCACCGGAATCGCATTCCGGCCGCTCGCCATCAGACTCTGACGGATCCGGACCGCCTCGTCGGCGATAGTCGCCTCCCCGCTCCAGTGATCGAAGCGGCCGAACGGTGAGCCGCCACGCGCCTCCTGCGCCGGAGTGAGTGACC
>JAJYZK010000237.1:3379-5554 GCA_021799945.1 Acidobacteriota bacterium | reverse complement strand
CGCTCCGGCGTCGTGAATCATGGTCAGGAACTCGGCCACCGGAGGAATATCGAGCCTTTCCATCTCCCGCTTCATCCTGGAGGTAGCGAAGGCGGAGACGCCCGGCAATGCGCCGAGCAGGCTCGGCAGGTGGAGGGCGGGATTGCCGACCGTGGCCACCTTCAGGTCACTCATCCGCGTCTTTCGGATGGCTTCCAGCCCGAAGAAGGTGAAAAACAGGGAGGCGTCAATCCCCTCCATTCGCGCTCCGTTGGCCATAATCAGGCCGGGGTAGACGCCCTCCAGGGAGCCGCGCGATATCACGATCGATACTTTTCCGATAGGCTGTTCCGGTTCTCCGTTCATCGCCCCCTCCTTGCGTCAGATGCATCCCTTCGGCTTCGGCAGCCCGGCGATTTTCGCCGCGCGCTTCGCCGGCCCTTTGGGAAAAAGGCTGTACAGCGTCTTGGTGTCGATGCCGCTCTCTTTGGTCAGCCTGCGAATCGATGGCGCGTCGCCCTCTTTTTCGAAGACCTCGCGCATCAGGTTGATCACCGCCCAGTGCTTGGGCGTAAGTTCGGCTATGCCCTCCTGCGCGGCCAGGAACCTCGCCACGTCCTCATTCCAATCGTTCCGGTTTGCCAGATTGCCGTCCGCGTCCAGCTCCATCGTCTTACCCAGTATGTTTGCCGTAGTCACGAATCACCTCTCCGAAATTTGCGCCGGAACGCCAGCCGCCGGAGCGACCCCGACGTTGACCGATCCGACGACTTTTAGAAATTCGACAAGAATCGACAGGCCCCGGCGGGCTTCGCGGGTGTTCAAATCGCGAACGATCCCCACGATCGACTTATCGACGTTCATCGTAGCCTGCACGCGGCCGAAGCCATGGACGATCGCCTCCAGCGCCTGCAGGGCCTCGGGCCGGGTCGCTTCGCGCAGAAGGCCGATCATCTGCGGCGCGCTGGCCTCGATCTGCCGCAGGTCCGCGGCGGAGTGCGCCTCCACCAGAGCGTCGGCGACGCGGAGGCTGCCCGCTGCGGCCCGGAAGTAGCCCTTGTCCTCCAGGCGCTGGAAGCCGTCAAGCGCCTGTTGGTATACCTCACGAACAATCGGCTGCGCATCCTCGAGAAAGTCGGCCGCGCTGGCCAACTGACGCAGCGCGGCGCTCAGCAGCTCGGCGTTGGCCAGCAGATCCTGAACCAACTGCGCGGCCGCCGGGGAGCGCCGTGGCTCTCCGCCCAATGCGGCGGCCGCCAGCTCCTCGGCGCCGCTGCGCAGGCGCCTCAGCCGAGCAGCCTCCTCGGCGATCGCGTCAAGCTTGCCGCTCATTTCCTCAATACGGTCTTTCACCGGCTCGGCGGACATCCTGTCACCCTCGCTTTCCCGCCATGGACATGGCCGAACCGATCGGCAACTCCACGCCGCGAAGCAACAAATTCCAATAGACCCAGCGAAACATGAGTTTACCGAAGTGGTTGATTGGACTTTCCCGAAGCAGGTGGAATGGCCCCAGCCCAGGCAGCGGAAATTCACCTTGCAGCGGCTCGGTCTCGTAATTGAAGTCGATCAGCAATCCCTTGCCGAATCCCGATTCAATGAAGCAGTTCGTGTGGCCGTCGAAATGCGCCTTCAAGGGCCGGTCTTCAAGCCGCTCCAGCAGGTTCCGAAAGAGAATCTCAGACTGAAAATGGGCCACCGACCCGGCCTTGGAGCTGGGGAGATTGGTCGCGTCGCCAAGCACGAAGACATCCGGAAGGCCTTCCGCCTGCAAGGTTCCCCGATCCGTCGGAACAAAATTGAGCTCGTTGCCCATGCCGCTCCTCGCTATGCACGGGTCACCCATATTTGTGGGAACCGAGACCAGCAGGTCGTAGGGGACGCTGGAATCGTCCCAGGCGATCAGCTTTTTCTCCTTGCTATCGACGCGGGCGAGTCCAAAATCCGGCGTGACGGATATTCCCTTGCTCTCCAGCATGCCCCCGAGAATGCGGCTGCTGGTGGGTTTGGTGAAGGCGCCGGAGAGCGGCGTAACCAGACGCAGATCGACCTTGTCGCGCATGCCCCGCTCGGTAAAGAAGGCGTCGGCGAGAAACAGGAATTCCAGCGGCGCCACCGGACATTTGATGGGCATCTCCGTAATGGAGACCACCAGCCTGCCGCCCGGCCAGGACTTGAAAAGCTGCGCCAGCCGGT
>JAJYZK010000237.1:0-3369 GCA_021799945.1 Acidobacteriota bacterium | reverse complement strand
CCTCGAGGATGTAATCCGACAGGACCATCTCAAACTGACGTTCAATGGCCGCGTCCAATAGGATGAGGCGTGTAGAAATCGAATTTGCTGCGGCCCCACTCCTCGTCCAGCAGTCCTTCCGTCTGCTCGGGATGAATATCCGCGCCGGTTGCGACGATCAGAACGTCGTATGCCAGCGCTTCTCCATTGCCTAAGGCGACGGTTTTCTTTTCAGGATCGATGTGGAGGATGGGAGAAACGATGAGTTTGACCTGCGACGGAAGGTATCGCCGGCGCGGTCTGACGCAGTCCTGCAAACGGTAAATCCCAAATGGAATGAGCAGAAAACCCGGCTGGTAATAGTGCCGCTCGCTGGAGTCCACGAGCACAATCTCCCACTCCCCTGCGCCCAGCGCGGGGGCCAGCTTGTTGGCCATGATCGTGCCTGCGGTTCCGCCGCCCAGAATCAGTATGCGCCGCATCCTTCGATCCCCCTTCCCTCCGCTGTTAGCCCTCTGCTCTAGAAACGACGACCGGATGCCGCGTGTTACAGCGAAAGGACGTTTGCTGCGAGTATCGCGACGCGATTCTTTTTCGGCGATGCGTGCAAATCCTTCTTCGGCCGGAGTTCTCCAGGCTCGGAGTTCTCCAGGCTGAGGCCAGTTTTGTCACAGAAAAAGCGGCCGCGCCGTGTCCTGGATCACAGAGCGCATGGAAGCGGCGGGCGGGCAATGCGGGGGCGGGGCGCGGCTTCCCCGGCGGCGCTCAGCGCTGCCAGAGGATCCGATTGACCTCCAGCGGCACGGCAGCGTGCTCGTGGTAGGGCACGATGCGGGGCGTATAGTCGGTTGCCGGCCGCTGGTTCGGGATCGCGACCGAATAGAGATAGCCGCCGACCGCGCCGACCAAGGCCATCTTACGGGTCATCGTCACCCGCTCCGGCGGTCCGTTCTCCGTAGCGTCGGCGTATAGTTCTATCCGCACCGCCTCCGGCGACAGCTCATCCAGATAGACCTGGACCGAAAACAGGTGGCCGGCCGCTCCCGTGTTAATCGTCAGTGCGCCGAAATGCAGGTGTTCCCAGTGGGCGGCGATTTTGCCCTGCCACTCGTGCACTTCGCGGCCGATCTTTCCTCCGTCGGCGGAGCGGGCGCGGTAGGCGCCGGCGGCGGAAACGTAGTGCTTCTCCGCATATTCCTTAATGACCCGGCCGGCGGAAAATTGCAAGGTGAGCCGGATCATGCTTTCCCGCATCCGCTTGACCCAGCCTACGGGGATGCCCTGCGCGTTGCGGTCGTAGAAGGCGGGAATGATCTCCCCTTCCAGAAGCGAATAGAGAGCCTCCGCCTCCACATTGTCCCATTCCGGATCGTCGCCATGTTCGCGACGATCGCCGAAGGCCCAGCCAATCTCCGGAGAATAGGCCTCCGCCCACCAGCCATCCAACTCGGAAACGTTCAGGCCGCCGTTCGCCAGCACCTTCATGCCGCTGGTGCCGCTGGCCTCCCAGGGCCGCCGCGGCGTGTTAACCCACAGATCGATGCCCCGCACCATCTGCTGGGAGAGCAGCATGTCGTAGTCGGTAAGGAAGACGGCCCGCGAGCGCACGTCGGGACGGCGGATGAATTCGCTCCACTGGCGGATGAGCGCCTGTCCGGCCAAGTCGTTTGGATGGGCCTTGCCGGCAATCATCAGTTGCACCGGCCGTTCGTTGCAGGTGAGGATCCGAGCCAGGCGTTCCGGATCCTTCAACAGCAGATTCGGGCGTTTGTAGGTGGCGAAGCGGCGGGCGAAGCCGAGGGTGAGCGCATCGGGATCGAAAACGTCCCGCACCGCATCCAGAACCTCGGCCGGCTCGCCCTGATCGTGCATCTGCCGGAAGAGGCGAAGCCGCGCCTGATGGATCAGAGTCATGCGCGCATTGGTTCGCAGCTCCCACAACCGGTCGTCGCTGAGATTGCGGAAGAATCGCTCCGGATTGACCGGCTCCGGCGCAACCGTGCCCTGGAAGCACTCGCCCGCGCAGGCTTCATTCCAAAGAGCGGTCGCCGCCGCGGAGCTCCAGGTGGGCATGTGCACCCCGTTGGTGATATGCGCAACCGGGACTTCGGCCTCCGGCCAGCGGGAAAAGAGCGGGCGGAAGATGCGGCGGCTCACCGCGCCATGCAGCCGGCTCACGGCGTTTACCGCCCCGCATCCGCGCAGCGCGAGGTAGGCCATGTTGAAGGGCTCCGCCGGATCGCTACCCGGATCGCTTCCCGCAGCGCGGCCTAACGCCATCAGTTCGGAGAGTGAGATGTGCAGTTCGCACTCCGCATACTCCTTCAGGTACCGCGCGATCAGCTCGGGAGGAAAGCGGTCGAAGCCCGCGGCCACGGCGGTGTGGGTGGTAAACAGATTGCCCGGCCGGGTTGCGGTGAGCGCCTCGGCGAAGGAGACTTGGCGCCGCTCCATGTAGGTGCGGGCGCGGTCCAGGACCGCAAAGGCGGCGTGGCCCTCGTTCAGGTGGCAGACCTCGGGATCCAGATTCAGCTCCTGCAGCAGCCGCCATCCGCCGATGCCCAGGATCAGCTCCTGTTTCAGGCGCAGCTCCTGTCCGCCTCCGTAGAGCTCCCCGGTGATGCAGCGCTGGGGAGCGGAGTTCTCCGGATCGTTGGAATCGAGAAGATAGAGCTTCAACCTCCCTACCCGCACCTCCCATACCCGCAGCCAGAGCTTGGAGCCGGCCAGCGGCACGCGCAGGCGCAGCCACTCCTTGTTGGGCTGGCGCAGGGGCGAGACCGGAAGCATTCCCGGGCTGTTGAAGGGATAGAGCGCCTGCTGGTTGCCGTGGCCGTCGATCTCCTGGCGGAAGTAGCCCTGCGAATACAGCAGCCCCACGCCCACCACCGGCACGCCGAAGTTGCTGGCCGCCTTCAGTTGGTCGCCGGCCACGTTGCCCAGTCCTCCGGAATAAATGGGCAGGGACTCGCTGAGCATGTACTCCATGCTGAAATAGGCCGCGCAATTCAGCGGAGCATCGGGATGCGCGGCCTGGAACCAGCGGGCTCCGGTGATCGCGGCGCGATTCTCCTCGTGCAGTTTGCTCACATGCTGGCGAAAGACCGGATCGGCCAGCACGCTATGCCGCTTGTCCTTGGAGATGGTCTGGAGAATCAGCCAGGGATTCTGGGTCGTCTCCCAGAGCCCGGAATGCAGCGTCGCCCACAGGTCGTCGGTATCGCGGTTCCAGGTCCAGCGCAGGTTGAGGGCCAGATCGGAGAGGGCGGTGAAACTGAATTCGTCCGCCTCCACCGCGCCGGGCTCCGGCGCCGGTTCGGAGGAGGGATCCGGGTTCTTATCGGTCATCGATAGTCCTTAGAAAAGCTTAAAATCCTGGGATGAGCCCGG
>JAJYZK010000236.1 GCA_021799945.1 Acidobacteriota bacterium | reverse complement strand
GCCGGCTGGCCATGGCCAATTCCGGACCCGACACCAATGGCTCGCAGTTCTTCATCACCGAAGTTCCCACGCCCCATCTCGACCAGCGGCACACCATATTCGGCCAGTGCGACGAGCCGAGCCTTTCCGTGGTGCGCGCCATCGCGCGGGTGGACCGCAATGCGCAGGATAAGCCTCTGGAGCCCGTCACGCTGCTGAAGCTGACCATCGTGCCGCCGGGCCAGCCGGTTCCTCCTCCGCCCGCGCCCACCTCGCAACCGGCGCCGACGCAGGCGCCGCAAAATCCATAAACCCTCAGGAGAATCCCTCATGTCCCGTCCTCCCGGAACCTACGCCCACTTCAACACCACGGAAGGCACGATCGTTTGCCGGCTTTTCGAAGAGCACGCTCCGAAGACCGTCGCCAATTTCATCGAGCTGGCCGAAGGCAAGCGGGAGTGGACCCACCCGGTGCATCACAAGAAGAGCAGCGCGAAGCTCTACGACGGAACCGTCTTCCACCGGGTGATTCCGAACTTCATGATCCAGGGCGGCGATCCGGCAGGCACCGGATTCGGCGGTCCCGGCTACCGTTTTGAAGACGAGACCAAGGGTTCGCCGCATAGCTTTTCCGCCCCGGGCAAGCTGGCGATGGCCAATGCCGGGCCGCACACCAACGGATCGCAGTTTTTCATTACCGTCGCGCCGACGCAGTGGCTCACCGGCAAGCACACCATCTTTGGAGAAGTGGTCGAGGGCTACGAGATTGTAGAAAAAATTTCGAAGGTCTCCCGCAACGCGCAGGACAAGCCGGACAAGGCGATATCGATCGTCGCTCTCATCGTGGAGCGGGTTTCAACCTAACGGCCGGCCTGAATCCCTGAATCCAGGAGACGGGGGAGACGGGATCGGGATCGGGCGGAAATCGGCAGGCGGGCGCCCGCGGGGCTGGGGAGCGATGAAGGTACGCGCCCGGGCCCAGGGCCGCAGGCTGCAATGCTATGAAAAACATAGATTGTGGCGAATCGGAAATTCGCTCAAGAACAACCGCAGATCCTTCGGCTCCGTTTGGCCTAAAAACCGGCCAAACTCCGCTCAGGATGACAGTTCCTTTGTGATGCGAACTTCCGACTCGGGAACAAGATATTTTGGGCCCAAGCCGATAGCGGCGCGGCTCAGACGCCGATGACCGCGCACAGCTCTTTGACCGCCGCGGCGCTGCCTTGCAACGCCTTCGATTCCTCGGCGGTGAGTTTGATCTCGACGATCTGCTCCAGCCCGCGCCCGCCCAGCTTGCAGGGCACGCCGACAAAGAGCCCGTCGATGCCGTATTCGCCCTGGAGATAGGCTGCGCAGGGCAGGATCTTCTTCTTGTCCTTCAGGATCGCCTCCACCATCTCGGTTGCGGCGGCGGAAGGAGCGTAGTACGCGCTGCCCGTCTTGAGGTATTTGACAATCTCCGCGCCGCCGTCGCGCGTGCGCTGCACCAGGCGGTCGATGGTTGCCTTGTCCATCAACTCCGTGATGGGAATGCCGGCCACGGTGGAATAGCGCGGGAGGGGGACCATGGTGTCGCCATGGCCGCCCAGAACGAAGGCCGTCACATTTTCCACCGAGACCTTCAGTTCTTCGGCGATGAAGGTGCGGAAGCGCGCGGAATCGAGAACGCCGGCCATTCCAATCACCCGCTCGCGATTGAACTTGGACAGCTTGTAGGCCGCCTGGGCCATCGCGTCGAGGGGATTGGAGACGATGATCAGGATGGCGTCCGGCGAGGCGGCCACCACCTTGTTCACCACATCGGACATGATCTTGTAATTGGTGTGCAGCAGATCGTCGCGGCTCATGCCGGGCTTGCGCGGGAGGCCGGCGGTGATGACCACAATATCGGAGCCGGCGGTATCGCCATAGTCGTTCGAGCCCAGGATATGGGAGTCGCGTTTTTCGATCGGCATAGCCTCCAGCAGGTCGAGGCCCTTGCCCTGGGGAACCCCCTCCACTACGTCGATCAGCACGGTGTCGGCCAGCTCCTTGGCCGCGATCCAGTGGGCTGTGGTTGCGCCCACATTGCCGGCGCCGACGATCGTCACTTTTTTGCGCATGCTTCTCCTTCGCACTCCAGTTGCGGGCCGGGAGACCTACTTGCCCATGTTTTCAATCATCCGGGTCGCGAACTCGCTGGTTTTCACCTTCACCGCGCCCACCATCTGCCGCTCGAAATCGTAGGTTACGTGCTTCTGCTGGATGGTCTTTTCCATGGAGTCCTCCACCAGCCTGGCGGCCTCGCTCCAGCCCAGGAAATCGAACATCATGGCTCCCGAAAGCATGACCGAGCCGGGATTGATGACATCCTTGCCGGCGTATTTCGGCGCGGTGCCGTGGGTGGCCTCAAAGACCGCATAGCCATCGCCGATATTGGCTCCCGGGGCGATGCCCAGGCCGCCGACCTGCGCCGCGCAGGCGTCGGAGATGTAGTCGCCGTTCAGATTGGTGGTGGCCAGCGCGCTGTACTCATCGGGCCGGATGATCACCTGCTGGAAGATGGAATCGGCGATGCGGTCGTTGACCAGCAGCTTCCGCTTCCATTTGCCGCCCCCGTGGCTTTCGCCGATCGAGGCGATCACGTTCTTCACCTGGAGATAAAGCTGGTTGCGAAAATCCTCCGGGGCGAAGGAGAGGCCGGGCTCGATCAGGGCCGCGTTCTCCTCGACCGTCAGCTTGGGATTCGCCTCTAGGTTGCCCAGAATCCAGCTTTCCTGCTCGGTTACGGTCTGCTCGCGGAACTCCCGGGTGGCCACTTCATATCCCCACTCCCGGAAGGCGCCCTCGGTGAACTTCTGGATGTTGCCTTTGTGCATCAGCGTCAGCGAACGGCGGCCCTCTTTGAGCGCGGCCTGGAGGGCGAAGCGCACCAATCGCTTGGAGCCGGTAATGGAGATCGGCTTGATCCCCACGCCGGAGTCCTGGCGGATCCGCTTCTTGCCGCCCTGCAGCATCTCCCCGTTCAAAAAGCCGATGAGCTTGGCCGCCTCCGGCGTACCCTCGCGAAACTCGATGCCCGAATACACATCCTCGGTGTTCTCGCGAAAGATGACGACGTTCAGCTTTTCCGGGTGCTTGACCGGCGAGGGGACGCCCTGGAAGTAGCGGACGGGACGAACGCATGCGTAGAGATCGAGAGTCTGCCGGAGCGCGACGTTGAGCGAGCGGATTCCTCCGCCGACCGGCGTGGTGAGCGGTCCCTTGATGGAAACCCGCAGGTCGCGCGCCGCCTCCACCGAATCCGCGGGCAGCCAGTTGTTGAACCGGCTGAAGGCCTTTTCTCCGGCGAAGATCTCGAACCAGCGAATGGCCCGGCGGCCGCCGTAGGCCTTGTCCACCGCGGCATCGAAGACCCTCTGCGACGCGCCCCAGATATCGCGGCCGGTGCCGTCGCCCTCGATGAACGGGATAATGGGATGGTCGGGGACGTGATATTTGCCCTCGGCATATTGAATCGCCTCGCCATTTTGCGGCAAGGGAAGTCCGTTATAACTTGTGCGCATGGATATCGGCTGGCTCCGCGAGGATGAAGAAGGAAACCCTTCACTTCGGTCTACAGCAAAAGGCTATCATTCTATGAATTGCAGTGGCAATGCGGCGGCCCGCAAAGTGGGGCTGGGGAGTAAGCTGGATGTATGATGCCTCCCCGGCCCCGCTGCCTCCTCCCCGCGCTTCTTCTGGCCGCGCTGCTTCCCGCCTTCGGGCAGCAGTATTCCGTCGAAAAGCCTCTCGGTTCGAGCGCGCAGATCGCCCCCGCGTTTTTGCAACAGGCCGGAATCAGCCAGAATCTCAATCGGCAGCTTCCGCTGGCCGACCGCTTCCGCGATAGCGACGGCGCGGAGGCCGCGCTGGGCAGCTATTTCGACCACCGGCCGGTGGTGCTGGCTCTGGTCTACTATCGCTGCCGGATTCTCTGCCCGCAGGTGCTGCACGGCATGGCCACGGCTCTCCGGCAGGTCTCCTTCACCCCCGGCAGGCAATACGACGTCCTGGTGGCCAGCATCGATCCCACCGACTCCTCCGCCGATGGCGCGGCGGAGAAGCAGCGCTTTTTAAGCTGGCTGGGACCGGCGGCGGGTCCGGATGCGGCGGCTCACATTCATTTCGTCACCGCGCAGAAGCAGGCGATCGACGATCTGGCGGCGGCCACCGGCTTCCACTACGTCCTGGTTCCCGGCCCCGACGGCAAGATGGACCAGTTCGCGCACTCCAGCGTGATCATGATCGCCACGCCCGAGGGCCGCATGTCGAAGTATCTTTCCGGCATCGACTACCAGCCGCGCGATGTGCGGCTGGCCCTGATCGAGGCCGCGGACCACCGCATCGGCTCCGCCACCGACCTGATTCTGATGTATTGCTGCAGTTACAGTCCCAGCACCGGACGCTATACCGTCTCCGTGCTGCGGATTCTGGGACTTGCCGCCATGGGCTCCATCGTGATGATGGGGGTGATGTTCTACATGCTCTCCCGCAAGCCGAAGGGATCCGCGGGTCCTCCGGCGCTGCAACTCTGAGGGCAAAGCCCGCCCGGTCAAACGACTGCCCGGGGAACTGCCCGGCCGGCGCGCCCGCTCTCAATCCGCGCGGATCGCCTCGCCCGGCATGACGGGCCGCGTCCGCGGCAGCGCGCCCCTGGCGGCCAGCATGCCCGTCGCCAGAAGGCTGGCGGCAAAGACTCCCAGCTTCACCGGGTTCATCGCCCGCGTCGGCGGCAGCGCCTTCCATAGAACGAGCAAAATCGTCTGCGAGATGGTCACCGACCAGACCGTCCCGTAAAAAACCCTTCGCTCGCTTCCTTCGCCCCGCGTGGTTCGTCCGGCGCGAGGCAGCAGCCCGAGCGCGCCCGCCAGTAGAATGGCGGCGCACAGGGGATAATATGCGGCGAAATACATCTGCTGCATTCTCCATTCGCCGGAGGCCGTGGCGAAGACCAGCCCCGCCAGATTGAGCAGCGCGAAGCTGACGGCGGCATTCCAGGCGAAGGTGTAGCAGATTC
The DNA here is from genome assembly GCA_021799945.1 of Acidobacteriota bacterium. Classification (GTDB taxonomy): domain Bacteria; phylum Acidobacteriota; class Terriglobia; order Terriglobales; family Acidobacteriaceae; genus PALSA-350. The sequence continues at coordinate 552 of JAJYZK010000236.1, read as the reverse complement.
GGCGGTAGAGCGGATTCGGCTTGTCTTCGGTAAAGCGCAGGATGTAGGGTCGCGGCTCGGAGCCGGGCAACTGGCCGCACAGGCCCGCCACTCCCGTCCCCGCCGCGACGAGGAGCAGCCAGAGGCCGCTGCTCCGGCTGCCGCCGTGGGCGAAGAGGTTGAAGGTCAACGGGCCCGGGGCCAGAAAGAAGACCCAGATCCAGATCGGCCAGTGGGCCAGCCGATACATTGCGGTGTTGCTCTCCCGAATCCTTCGCCGATCGGCGTATTCAACCTTGCCGGTATAAACCATGAATCGCAAGACGGGGCGGCGGGACGGCCGCATCCTTGCGGCCGTCCCGCGCGCCAGGAGCAGAATACAGCAATCGCCGGCCGCCGCTCTCTCTAGCGGACTCGTGCGCGGACTCGCCGGAGGCTTCTCCGCGTCGCCGCACTCCGGCGCTCCGCGCGCCGGAGCCTGGTTCCGGGCGTTCGATCTGGTGGACCCGTGGAAGGCAGCGTCCCCGAAGGAGAAGATGCCGCCGTCGGCCGCCACCAGCCAGTACCCGCCGC
>JAJYZK010000235.1 GCA_021799945.1 Acidobacteriota bacterium | reverse complement strand
CGCCACCCGCACCGGGGCCTGCCGCTTGCCGTCCACACACTTCCCGTCCCAAATCAGCTCCGCCATTCGTATCCGTTTCCTACGGTCAACCTTTATCGCCGCGCAAATGCTGCAAAGCTGCGCTATCGCCGAGTACAGCAACATCCTACTATTTCCAAGAGCGAAGGGAATTTGCGCTGCATGGCGACGGGGTATGGTCCGTCACTGCTCCGCACGCGATTTCCATGTGAGGGCGGGTCTCCTACCGTAGACAGTGACCTCAGCCGAGGGTGAGAAGCCATGACGAAACACAACCCGGAAAATGAGCGGATCAAGCGCCAATACTTTGCCTATCTGAAAGAAGCCAAGCGGCACAGCGAGCCGACGGTGGACGCCGCAGCCAAAGCGCCGAGCCGGTTTGAAGAGTACACCCGGCATAAGGAGTTCGAGGCGTTTCGGCTTGAGCAGGCCGCTGCCTTCAAACGGCATCTGGCCGAGCGGACCGGCAAGCGGGTAGGCGGTCCGGGGAGAAGCTGAGCAAGGCGACCTTGCACGCCACGCTGAAGCAGCTGAGGGCTTTTTTCTTCCGGCTGTCCGGGCAGCCAGGCGACAAGGCGCGGCTTCAGTATTCCGATGCGGACTACTTCAATTTGTCAGGGAAAGACGCGTGCGTCGCCACGGCGCAGCGGGCATAAGGCCGGTGGCGACCGAGGGGCGCAATACGATGCGGAAGCTGGCGGAGGGAGAGGGATTCGAACCCCCGTTACCCTTGCGGGTAAAGCGGTTTTCAAGACCGCCTGTTTCAACCGCTCACACATCCCTCCGTGGCCGGCGATCCTCAGTTTATCAGCGCTGGACGGCGGCTCAGGGGATTCGCCGGAGCGCAGGAAAACGATCTGGTCCAGCCGTTTCGCGCGCGCCACAGGCTGGCGGTTTGAGCGGCCGGCTGCTGCTCCGGAGCCTCAGCCGGGGTTCGCGATGCGGCGCTCGGGCCGGGGCGCGGCGGGGTGGAAGCAGCGGATCCTTGGTCCGCGGTCTGGCGCTGTCCCGTCTGGCGCCCCGTCCGGTTCCGTGACGACGCCCTCGATCGCTCCCAGAGCCCGCTCCACGATGGCGCGAATCTTCGCCGCGGAGCCCAGGGCGCGCAGGTTCAACAGCAGGTCATGCCTGGCGGCCGGCGACGCGGCCAGATCGCCTTCCACCTCCGGCGGCTCTCCGTTGGCGCACTGCGCCGCCTTCACCCAACCCTCCGGCGAATCCACGATCGCCTTCATGTGCACAATGACGATTTTTTCCGCCGTCAGGCCTCGATCGAGTTGTTCCAGGAACGGACCCAGCACGAGCGGCGGCGAGCAGGGGACCCTTGGCTCGATCCGCGCCTGCAGGTTGAGCCAGACCAGCGCCGCCTCGGCCCGCGCGTACTGCGCGTAGTCGATCTCCAGAACGCGTTCTGCGGCGGCCAGGCGTCCGGAGAGGACTTCATCGAGCCACGCCGCCACGCCCTGCCCGGTTTTCGCGCTCAATCGCCGCCCATTTTCGACCTGCTGCGCCGGCGGTGCGAAGCTCAGGTCGGATTTCGTATAGCAGACCAGATCGGCCTCCTCGATCTGCTTGCGAAACAGGAATGCGAGGTTCGGATCTGCGTCCGGCGAAAGCAACTCGACCGCCCGGCGCGGGTCGGCCAGCACGGTGAATGGAGCGAGGCGGTATCGATCGCGCAGCTCCAGAAGCGGACGCAGCGTGGTGGCGGAAATGTCGGCGCAACTGCCCACCGGCTCGGCAAAGATCACCTCCGGCGCGCCCGCGCGAAGCCCCTCCAGGGCGCGCAGCAGGGCGGAAAAACGGCAGCAGAAGCATCCTCCGGTCACTTCCGCGGTCAGGCGGCCCTGGCGGGCGGAAAGGCCGGCATCCACCAGCGCGTCGCCCTGATCGTTCATGACCGTGGCCGAGGAGATGCCGCGGCGCTCCAACTCTCTCCCCGCGGCCAGGATCAGAGCGGTCTTTCCGGCGCCGAGGAAGCCTCCCACGAAAACCAGCCAGGGCTTGGCCGCCGCCGCCGCACTCATGCGCGCAGCTCGATGGTCAGCGTCTGGCCCTCGCTGAGCGCGATGCGGCGATCGAAGCGCGCCACCGCGGCTCCAGCCCGCGAGGCGAGCGAGTGGGCGACTTCCTGGCCGTCGATTTGCACAGAGGCGGAGCCTGCGGCGCCGCGCAGCCGGCAGGATTGGCAGAGCAGTTTGCCGCTCAGGACCTTAAGAGCGAATCGGTCGGAGGCGCCGGCCGCGGGACGGTAGGAGAAGGTTCCCCAGCCTGTGGCGGTTGCCCAGAAGTACTCGACACTGCGACCTGCGGCTCGGGGCGCGGCGGTGACGCTCGCGTCGCGTCCGTCGTAATCGAAGCCGCTGAGCGCGACAAAGCCGGTCCAGGAAGCCATGGCCCTCGCATAGTGGTGGCCGCACTCCGCCTCGTCCCAGGGATTGCGCTTCTCCCCGTCGTAGCGGGCGCGGATGTTCTGGATGCACTGCACTCCTTGCTCCACCATCCCCGAATAGATCATCAGCGCGGCGGCGGCGTGCTCGAAGCCGGTCATGACCTCGGCGAAATAGGGAAAAGGAATGCGGGGGCGGGGCGCCTCTCCGTAGTCGCAGATAACCAGGGCCGCTTCCTCGTTCAAGGCAAAAGTGCGCTCGGTATTGTCGTGGCCGGTGAGGGAGGGCTTGTAGTTAAAGCGGTAGATGGAGCGGAGCGCGGCATCGACATGGGCCGGCGCGACCAGCGTTCCCAGGCCCGAGACGTGAGCCAGATACTGGCCGAGCAACTGATCGATCAGGCAGCCCTCGCCTGCCTGATACTGCGGCTGTTGCGTATCCACCGTCCCCATGCCTCCGCGCAGGTGGGCGGCGATTTGGCCGGTGGGCAGGCCGCGGATCTGCTGGATATAAAACTGGCCGTTAAACAGGTTGGCGTCGATCCATCGGCTTCCACGCTCGAACAGCCCGCGGTACTCCTTCGCGGCGGCTCCGTCGCCTTGCGCCAGAGCCATCTCCTCGCAGGCCCGCAGGGCGCCGAGATAGAGGATGCCGCAGAGCGGGTTCGGCCCGTAGAATTCCACGTCGTAGGTGTTGTGCTGCGCGCCGGTCAGCACCCCGGTGCGCTCCGGATCCCACCCTCCCGCCTCCCAGGCGAAGGCGATCGCCTTTTGGATGCGGGGCCACAGGGCGCTCAGCCAAGCGTCGTCTCCGGAGAGGCGCCAATCGAGGTAGGCATGCATAATCTGGCCCATCTGGCCGTCGGCGGCGACCAGGGGAAAGCGCGGCCTCCCTTCCGGCAGAACCTGCCGTAGGCGGATGCCTCCGGCCTCGTCCTCCGAAACGCCGAACGAAGCGCCGCGCAGCGAGCGCGCAAAGGAGGGGAAGAGAAATCCGGTCGCGGTCTCGTAGTTCCACACGTGCGTGCAATTTCCGAAACAGCAGCCGCGGGTGTCGTCGCTGCCCTCGAAGCCGTGGAATTCGCCGTCCATGGTGCGGAAACAGGTGGTGGAGGCGAGAGTGGAAAGGTTGGCGCTGGCCGCCTCTTTCACCGCATCGGGGACGGAGCTGTCGCGCAGGGCCTGCGCGAAGAGCCGGGTGCGCGACTCCAGCGACTCCAGCCGCTCCGCGGCGTACTCCGCCGCCTCCCATGCATCCCGGAAGCGCGTGGCGTAGTAGTTGCCGATGACGGTCTTCTCCCGGCCGGGCGGCGCGGTCCAACCGCACCATTCCGGAGTGCGGTTGGGGAAATGCCAGGCCAGCAGGAAGGTAAAGCCGCCGGACTGGCCGGGCGCCAATTCCCGGTGCAGGCACAGAGCGCCTACGGAGTTTCGTGGATCGGGCTCGTTCAGCAGCTTCCCGGTTGCGGAGAAGGCGTCCCAGAAGAGCAGCGGAGCGGTCCACCAGGCTTCTTTGGCCCAGCCCCGCCAATATGTCGCCTCCGCGGATGCTGTTTGCATCGCGGCCAGCGCGAAGCTGCCTTGCATGGGGTCGTCGGGCGCCAGTCCGGGATTGCTCATGCGCAAGCCCTGCAAGCGCGTCCCGCTCTGAAATTCGTTGCTCTTAAATTCGTTGATCCGGTGGTCCGCGCCTCCGGCTGCGGCCTTTACCGGGTTCTCCACGGAAAAGGCGATGCCCACTTTGGCGCGGGCCGCGCCGGTATTGACGACGGAATAGCGCAGGATGGCCAGCGGCAGGCCCGAATCGTCGGGCTCGTGGGGAATAAAAGGCGAGAAGGCGTCCAGCGAAATCTTTACCGGGAGGCTGGGATCTTCAAAGTCGATGTGCGCCAGCGGATATTCGCCGGTGAATCGCGCGGAGGCCAGCCGGGTGAGCCCGGGGACATTGGCCGCGCCCAGCCCATCCTGTCCCTGATAGGGCGGGAGTATGCGCGACTCCAGCACGCGCGCAACCGGCTTCTCTTCTCCCGATTGAACCCAGATTGCGGGGAAGGCGTACGCGGGAGAACCGCCCTGATTCGGGCGATTGAAGATCTCCCAGTCGCGCAGTTGGCCGCGCCCGCCCAGGCCCAGGCTGCCGGCGCCCACGCCGCCCAGGGGAAAGGAGATCATCTTGAGCCGGGCGCCCTCGAAAACCCGGGGATACGTGATTCGAGATCCATCGCGCGAGGCCGGGTCGGCGCCGCCGCGGATCTCCGATGCGCCTTCCCGATTGCGCTGAGTGACTGCTCCGGCGGTTGCTCCGGCAGTAGATCCGGCAGTAGATCCAATGACGGCGGCAGCCTGCTTCAAAAAATCGCGCCGTGGCAGCCTGCTCTTTCCGCTCACCAGAATGCCTCCGGGGTGATCCTCAAAGTCCGCGGCAGTTCCCGCAACACGGCCGGCGACTGCGCCCCACAACCGCGTTGCCGCACCCAGCCGCGCCGGAACGCGGACGCGGAGGCCGCGGTGTAAGCTGGACCGGCGATGGAGACCTCAATGAGACTACGACATTCGATCGCGGCGGCGCTAGCGGTGGCCGCACTGCCGCTGATGGCATGCGCGCAGGGAGCCGCGCCCGGCGCCATGTACATCTTTGGCGACAGCTTTTCCGATATTGGCGCGGGCTACCAGGACGGAAACGGTCCGACTGCGCTCGCCTATCTGGCCGCGGACATGAAGCTGGATCTGACCGTGCCCCAGGACCCGCATCTCCGCGGAAAGAGCATCGACTTCGCCGTAAGCGGGGCCCCGACCGGCAGCCACGCCGCGCGGCAGGTGGGGTCGGCGAAGCTGGGCCTGGGCATGGAGAACCAGGTGCAGGACTTTGCCCGCCGGGTGCGCAGCGGCGAGATTCTTTTCTCCCCGCAGAACACGCTGTTTTATCTGGCGGGAGGATTGAACGACTCCTCCATTACCACGGCGGCCACGATCGGCAATCTCACTTCGGAGATTCGCACCCTCTGCGCGCTGGGCGCGATCCACATCCGAGTAGCCATACTCCCCGAGGACAATCCCGGCTTTCACGCGGTGGCAATGCGGCTCAATCCGGCCATTGAGGCCCTTCCCGCGCAGCTTGCGCCCGAGCTGCCGGACGCGGACATCCGTGTAAGCGCGTGGGGACGGCATTTCGACCA
>JAJYZK010000234.1 GCA_021799945.1 Acidobacteriota bacterium | reverse complement strand
TTGTGACCGGGCGGCCTTCCCGGGTGTACCTCCCCGGTGACCGCCCAGGGGCCGGCGCCGCACATGGATTGCGCTTCTTATAGACTTAAGCGGAGAACCCCGGTTGCGAAGAGGCTTGAGCGTATGCGCAATTTTCTTCACCCCACGCCCGGAGGCGGCGGGCCTGCGCGCCTCCGCGGGGCAGTGCTCTCCCTTGATCTGTTCTTTGCGACTTTGTTGTCCTTCCCGGCCCGCCCCGCCTTTGCGGCTCCAAACTCCGCCCGGCCACCCAACGGTCCCAAGGGGACGGTGCTGGTCACCACGAATCTTTATGTTGCCGCCGACACCACCTACTCGCGCCTCGACGAGGTGGCGCCGGGAAGGGAGTTGATTGTGATGGAGCGCAACGGGCCCTGGGTTCGCGTCTTCGCCAATACCGACGAGCAGGCCTCGCAAGCGGCGGACGCTCCCGTCTTCGGCTCGCAAGCGGCCTCCACTCCCGTTTCCGGGTGGATGCAGGCCGGCGGCGTGGTGAGCTCCGAAACTCCGCAAGGGGACATGATTCTGTTCGGCGCCGCCTCCAGCGAGGAGCGCGCCGCCGCCGAGCCTCATTCGCCGCACGGCGCCGCGCAGGCGGCCAGGCTGTTATACAAACGCGAGGCCGACCTGTTCCCTCAGTCGCCTCTTACGCCGGAGGCGATCTGGCGGTCGGCGGATATTCGCTGGCAACTGCAGAAGGCGGACGTCTTTTCCCTGCCGTCGGGGCATGAAAAGGATGCCTATCTGCGGGAGACGATCGACGAGAACGAGATGCATCGCATTGAGAAGCAGTTTCCCAACTCCAGGTATGCCGATCTCGCCGCTTGGGATCTTCTGGACAACAAGATATGCGGCGATTGGCAGGGATCGACGGAATGTCCGGAGAAGGAATCGGCGATGTACAGCAGGTACGCCGAAGATCATCCGAATTCGCCCAAGGCGGCCGAAGCCCTCTATGACGCCGAATACCGGCTGGCGGTGCTGAAGGACATGTACGCCGGCGATGGAGAAGAGAAGAGGTCCGCACTGGCCGCGCAAAGAGCGACGGACATCGCCGCGAACCTGGAGAGCAAATACCCGACCTCCGATTATGCGGCGCGGGGCGAGGCGTTGATTTATAAGTTGCAGAACTCCCTCCCGATTTACGGGATCGATCGCGAGTAACGCCGGGCCGGCGGAGGAAGCTTGAACGACTATTTCATCTCAGTCCTGCTGGGGGTTGTGGAGGGGCTCACGGAGTTTCTTCCCGTCAGCTCCACGGCGCATCTGCGTCTGGCCGAGGCGATGATGCACATCAATCTCGCCGATCCTTATTGGAAGATGTATACAGTCGTGATCCAGCTCGGCGCCATACTGGCCCTGTTGATCCTGTTTACCGGCCGGATCCTCGAATTTTTCCGCAACTTCCCCAGCGGGGCGAAGGGCGACCGCACGTGGCTGACGCACCCCCTCACCTTGACCATGGTCGCCTTCGTCTGCACGGCGGTTCCATCGCTTCTGCTCATCAAGGTGATTGGCAAGCATCTGGAGAGTGTCCGGCTGATGGCCGTGTCTCTGCTGATTGGCGGGGTGGTGATGTGGGTGGTCGACGCCGTGAGCGCGCGGGGAAACCCGAAGACCACGGATGTGGAAGGTCTGACGATGGGGCAGGCCATCTGGGTCGGGCTCTGGGAGGTGACCTCGGCGATCTTCCCCGGAGTGTCGCGTTCGATGTCCACCATCGCCTCCGGACAGGTGGTCGGGATGACGAGAACGGCGGCGCTGGAATTCAGCTTCCTGCTGTCGATTCCGGTGATGATCGCCGCCACCGGATATGAGTTCTTTCGCACGGTGCATCCCGGGCATGTCCCGGATGACGCGGCGATGGCCCCCCTGGTGATGACCGTTCACGGCTGGATCGTGCTGGCGATCGGCTTCCTCGCCGCCATGATCGTGGCCTTCGGGGTAGTGGAGTGGTTTTTGCTCTGGGTTCGCCGGCACGGATTCGTTATTTTCGCCGTCTATCGCATCATACTGGGGGGAGCGCTGCTGGTTCTGGGCGCGCGACTCGGAAGCGGTGCGTAAGGGGATAGTACAGGAGGAAGATTACGATGGTAACGCGAAGAATTGCGCTGACGATTCTGCTCTGCGCCGGCATCGCTCCGGCGGCGGGCTGGGGCGCGAGCGTCACGGAAACCGCGACGCTGAAGGACCTGCAGACGGTGGGAAGCACCAGCAAAAAGCAAAAGCATCAGCAGTATGACCTGGTGATTGACACGGCGGCCAATGAATACACCTGCCGCAGCCGGTTGGGCTCGAAGGTCAAACCCACGGAGTTTGTGGTGGGGTCTACGATCCAGTTTGCGATCAACGGCCAGAACGGGGTGGCCGTGAACGCCGCTAAAAAGAAGATCCGGTGCGGAATCGTGCGCGTCGCCGGCGCGCCCTCCGTGCAGCCGCCGGCGCAATAGTCCCGGCGGCCCAGCGGCAACTTCATTTCCTGCGCCGGCTCCGGCGCAGGGCGGAAGGGAAGAGCGTTACTACGCCTGTAGAAGAGCGTCAATACGCCTGTAGGCGGTTGATGGGAAGCCGGACCTGAAAGCAGGTCCGGCCCGGCTTGGAGTGGACGCTCACGTATCCCCGGTGCATGCGGACGATGCGGTTTACCGTATCCAGACCCAGCCCGAGTCCCTCGCCGGGCGCTTTGGATGAGAAAAACGGCTCGAAGATGCGCGCCTGCATCTCCGGCTCGATGCCCGGGCCGTTGTCCAATATCTCCACCAGCAGCATGTCGCCGTCGACCCGGAGGGTCAGCTCGATGCGGCCATGATCGTCGATGGCGTCCAAAGCATTTTCAATCAAGCCGGTCCAGACCTGGTTCAATTCGCCGCCATAGGCGCTGATCATCGGCAGATTGGGCTCATAGCGGCGAACGACCTCGACCTCGCGCAGGCGCGATCCGAACATGGCCAGGGTGCTTTCCAGACCGCGGGCCACGTCGATGTCCTGAATCGGGGCCTGATCCATATAGGAATAGTCCTTGATTGCGCCGATCAAATCGAAGATGCGGGCCGTGGAATGGAGCATCGCCTTCGCAATTCTTTCCGCCCGCAGCGACGAGGTGAACTGCGAAAGGACTACGGCGATGGATGCAGGCTCCAGGCAGGCGCTCAAGGGGTCGAGCTGGCCGGCCCGCACCCCGTGTTCGGCCAGCGCGGGGGCGATATGCCAGGACTCCTCCACCTCGTGCCGGCGCAGCCAGTTTGCAATCTCTTCTTCGCGGGCCGGCGTGTCCGTCTCCGCCACGGTCTCCCGGGCGCCGTCGCGAATGCCGGCCTCCCAGGAGCGGATGGTTTCCATCTGCGCGGCCTCCAGGCAGAGGCGGCCGAGATTGAAGCTTTCGTGCCCGTAAATGCGCAGCTCTTCGAGAATTCCCGCGGCCCCGCGCTGGGCCGCGGAGGCGGGGTTGTTCAACTCGTGCGCGAGGTTTCCGGCCAGTTTTCCCAAAGCAGTCAACTTTTCCGATTGCTGCTCCAGGCGCGTGACTTCGCGCACCCGGTCGAGCAGGATGCTCACGCAGCGGCCGGCCATCGAAGGGATGGCCTCCAGCATCGCAGGAAAGAGCGACCGGTCGATTTGCAAGGCCCAGGTAGGGGCTGACGTATAACCGAGCCCTCCGTACGCTTTCATGCGGGAGAAAGGCAACAGCCCGGTAATTTGCCCGGAGCGGCCGATGAAGAGCGAGGCTGGACCGCCGTGTTCCCGCCGCACATGAATCTCGCCCTGGAGCAGGATGCTCATCTTCACCGCGGGCTCGCCCTCACGGAAAACGACGATCCCGTTTTCGAGGAAGATTTCGGAGCCGTGCTCGGCGAGCCAGCGGCATTCCGCGTTCGTAAGGCCTTGTAGGGGAGCGACCTTCTGCAAAGCCGCAATAATCTCTTCCATGCGCCCCGGGTCGGCCGGCTGGCCGGCCGCAGACGGATGCGAAGTGAGGGGGGTGGCGGTCATGGCGCCTCGCGATGCGTTCTTCCATGGTAGCTGAAGCCGGGCGGTCCGGTCGTCCGGGTCCCGTCAGGGGTCCGGTCAGGCGCCTCTTCCGCCGGCGGTTTTTGCGGATCGAAGCCTCCAGCGTATCCGCGCAGCCACAGCTGGGCCAGCGGCTTATGCGAACGCCGGGATGCGCTTGGAACAGAGCGGCGCTTGTCCGGAACATCGTCGGGAGGTATTCTGTAGCCGCAGTGAACCGCATTCGCCAAATCGGCGTTCTGGCGTTGCTGCTGGCGTCGTGCCTGGCTCCAGTGACGGCCTGCATGGTTCCCGGCGCCCGGATGAGCGCCGAGGAACGCGCCTGCTGCCACTTGATGGGCGACCAATGCGGACAGGCGGAAATGCCGCCTTCGCATGGCTGCTGCCACAAGACGGCGCCCGGCCTGCACGGCGGCGCGGTCGACACTAAATTTGTGTCGCTCCATCCGGCTGCCGTTTCGGTTGTCCAGTGGATTGCTTTCGAACTGCTGAATCCGTCCTTTGCCATCGGCGGGCGCGTGGAACACGCTGATCTCTCTCTCCAGGGCTCTCCGCCTTCGTCGCTTCCCATTCTCAGAATTTAGTCGGCTCCTGTCTCGCACTCCGCGTATGCAGAGCGCGCAGATACATCTCGTCTGTGCGGATCCCGAACGTCCCGAACAGCATAGGAGATTGGAGCTTCCGTATGACCCTGGTCTATTTACGGACCGTCGCGCTGGCGTTGGCCGCAACCGCTTACGCCAATGGGCAGGCTGCGGCGCCGGCCGCCCCCACGCCCCTGTCCGAACTGCTGGCTGAAGCAAGCGCCAACAATGCGCAGATATCCGCGGCCAACCATCGCTGGCAGGCGGCAAAGGACGTTCCACGCCAGGTGACGACCCTGCCCGACCCGACGGTAACCTACCAGAATTTGGGCGTGGGCAGCCCCAAACCGTTTGCCGGATACACGACCAGCGATTTCGCGTACGTCGGGTTCGGCGCGTCGCAGCAATTGCCGTATCCGGGCAAGCTGCGTCTTCGCGGCGAAGTCGCCGAACGCGACGCCGAGGTGAAAGGGGCTGAGTTGGATGCAACCCGGACCACGGTCGCCGATGCGGTGAAAACGGACTATATCCAGCTTGCCTACTTGCAGAAGACGCGGGGAATCTTACTGGAAAACCAGCATGTGATGGATCAGCTTATCGAGGATGCAACCGCCCACTATCGGGTGGGCCAGGGTCTGGAGGAGGATGTCCTGCAGGCCCAGGTGGAGCGAACAAAGATCGTCCGTGAAATCACCATGCGCCAGGAGCAAATGGGACAGATCGACGCCCATCTCAAAGGACTTCTGCATCGCGATCAAGATTCCTTGAATATCGTTGCGGTAGATTTGGTTGAAAGTCCTCCGACGCCTCCGTCCGCCGAGCTGTTGCAAATGGTGCGCAGCCGCAATCCCCTGGTGCAGGTGGATGCGCGTTCCGTCAGTAAGCAGTCTGCAACGCTGGCTTCCGCCAAGCGCGAGGGGAAACCGGATTTCGACCTGGCGTACATGTACCAGAACGCCGACCCAAAATATTCCGATTTCTACATGTTGACGCTCAATGTCAGCCTG
>JAJYZK010000233.1 GCA_021799945.1 Acidobacteriota bacterium | reverse complement strand
TGGAAGACCAGAATCTTATCTCCGCGCCCCTGGGAAACCACCGTTCCGACCACCTTGGCCGCGGATGGCTTGGCTAGCGGCGACGACTCGCTGGAAGCCGCCAGAACATCGGTGAACTCCACCGCGCCATTCGCATCTCCCTCGGTCTTTTCAATCTTCAGCACGTCTCCCGGGGAAACGACATACTGTTTGCCACCTGTGCGAATCACCGCGTACATAAAGCCTCCGGGCGTCCACGAGCCGGACGCGAATACAGAAAATGGGGCGCAACATGGTTGCCTGGTCGGATGTGCTCAAGGCCGCTGACGCGGGTGAGTGGGTCACACCGGATAGACTGCAGGCGCCGGGCGAGCGCCCGACCTCGCAGGCACGGACCTCGCAGGCAGAATCGCCGAACCTCCTGAGTTTACTATGCGCCCAGCCATTCTTCAATCCGAACTCCATCTTCTCCCCCATCCTCTCCGCCACGCGTGGGCGATTTCCGTCCCTATCCCTCGCCGAGCGCGACGTGTCTCTCAGGACCCGGCCTCCGGGGCGCGGTTGTCCGGGGCCGTTGTTGCGGCTGCTGCATGGCGATGGACGAAAGGCCGCCTGGAATTTATACTGAGGATTCGCCTCAAGGCCGGCTCCGGCGCTCTCAGCCTGCCAAGCCGTTGCGCAAGGGCGCACAAGCACGACACCAGGATTTCAGGATTTCAAGATTTCAGGCTTCCACACCGGCGATTCCACGCCGGCACAACGGCAACGTTACGGAGTTGGCGATGGCTCAAATCTGCACCGTCTGCGGCAAAGGGCCGCAGTTTGGCAACAATATCTCCCACGCGCACAACGTCACCAAGCGGCGCTGGAACGTCAATCTGCGCGCGGTCAAGGCCAAAGTGGGCGGCGGGCGGAAGCGGATCCGCGTCTGCACCCGATGCATCAAGGCCGGCAAGGTCGTCAAGGCGTAGCGGCCCCGCGCCGACGGACCCGCCGCTCTCCAGAACTCGAACTTCCAGATCTCGAACCGCCCAGGCTTCAACCTTCCCGGGCGCCGATCTTCCTCACCCCTTGCCGCGGTTGCCGGCCTTTTCCGCTTCAAATCCCAGGGCCACGGAGTTGATACAGTAGCGAAGGCCAGTCGGCTTCGGGCCATCGGGGAAGACATGTCCCAGATGCGATCCACAGCCCGCGCAGGTGACCTCGATCCGCACCATGCCGTGCGCCGTGTCTTCCTGCGTGCGCACGGCGCAGCGGCTGGCCGGCGTCCAGAAGCTCGGCCAGCCGCTGCCGGAGTCGTATTTGGCCTCGGAGTGAAAAAGCTTCGCGCCGCAGGCGCCGCAGCGATACCAGCCATCCTCGTGGTTGCGATTCAAGGCCCCGGAAAAGGGGCGTTCGGTGCCCTTCTGCCGCAAGACGAAATATTGCTCCGGGGTAAGCTCCTGCCTCCACTGGGCGTCGCTCTTTTCGACTGCGCCTCCAGACCCGCTTCCTGACTCGCTGGCGCTGTTGTCGGCCGGCCTTAATTCGCTCATTGTCTGTTCCTTTCTTACAGTCGCGCTACAGCCGCGCGGTCGCTTCAATCTCCACCAGGGCGTCTTTGGGCAGCCGAGCTGCCTCGACCGTTGAACGGGCCGGCGCCACCACCCCCGGCGGAGCCAGATACGCGGCGTACACCGCATTCATCTCGGGAAAGTCCTTCATGCTTTGGAGGAAGACCGTGGTTTTGACCACATGGTTCAGGCTGCCGCCTGCCTCCGCCAGGATGGCCGCCAGATTTTCAAGCGCGCGCGCCGTCTGCTCGCGGATGCCCCCTTCCACCAGAGCGCCGGTCGCGGGATTCAGCCCGATCTGCCCCGAGCAGTAGAGCAGGTCGCCCACTCTGACGGCTTGAGAGTAAGGTCCGAGGGCCGCGGGCGCCCCCGGGGAGGAAACTGCCGATTTGCCGGAAAACGTCATCCTGCGATTCTCGCCGGGAGGGCCACGGCGGCGCAAATCGCGCCCGCTCCGGGCCGCCCGGCCTGCGGTCACACCTTGGCCGCGCGCAACACCTCGCGCACTCCCTGCACCCGGCGCAGCCCGCTCACGATGGAATTCAGATGGCGGACATCCTCCACTTCCAGCACGAACTCCACCACGGCCTCCGAACCGGTGGCGACCTTGGTGTCCAGCCCGCGTATGTTCGCATCCTCGTCGCTGATCACCGCCGTCAACTCCTTCAGCATTCCGGCCCGATCGTCGCAGTAAACGGTCAGTTTTACGGGGTAGGTGGTCCTCGTCTCCCGACCGCCGGCGCGGGCGCCGACCGCGGAGGAATCCTCGCCAGCCGCCCACTCGACCGCAATGCGGCGGTCGCTCTCATAGAGAAGATTCTGCACGTTCGTGCAAGCCCGGGCGTGGACGGCCACCCCTTTGCCCCGGGTCACATACCCCACGATCTCTTCGCCGCGGATCGGATTGCAGCAGCGCGCTCGGTACACCAGCAGGTCGTCCTGTCCCTCGACGAGAAGCGAGTCGGAGCCGCGCAGGTGGATTTTCGCAACGCCATCGCCGGGCGGCGCCGGTCTGGCTTCCGCGGCAGCTTCGGTCTCCAGGGAGTTTGGTCCGATGGCGCCGGGGGAGAGCTTGTTCAGAATCTGGCGCGAAGAATATTTTCCAAAACCGATGGCCGCAATCAGTTCGCTCGCGGTGCCCAGCCCACAGTCGGCGGCCACGCGGGCATAGTCGGAGTCTGTGATCTTGCTCAGCGGAATCCTGTATTTGCGCGCCTCCCGTTCCAGGAGCTTGCGGCCGATCTCCACCGCCCGCTGCCGCTGGTGCTCGTTCAGCCAATGCTTGATCTTGTTGCGGGCGCGCGGGCTTTTGGTGTAGTTCAGCCAGTCCCGGCTCGGAGTATGGCCGTGCTGGGTGGCGATCTCCACAATGTCTCCGTTGCGCAGTTTGGCCCGCAGCGGCGTCAACCTGCCGTTCACCTTGGCCCCCACGCAGGAGTTGCCGACATCCGTATGGATGGAATACGCGAAGTCGATGGGCGTGGAATCCTTCGGCAGCACCACCACCTTTCCTTTGGGGGTAAAGGTGTAAACCTCTTCCGGATAGAGGTCGATTTTGAGGGTGGAGAGAAACTCGTTGGGATCGGTCATCTCCCGCTGCCACTCCACAAGCTGCCGCACCCAGGCCAGCCTCTGCTCGTCTCGGGCGCTGGTGGAGCCTGCGCCGGACTTGTATTTCCAGTGGGCCGCGATCCCTTCCTCCGCCAGCCTGTGCATCTCCTCCGTGCGGATCTGCACCTCGAACTGGTGGCCGCCCTCGCCCATCACCGTGGTGTGCAGCGACTGGTAGAGATTGGGCCGGGGCATGGCGATAAAGTCCTTGATTCTTCCGGGAACCGGCCGCCAGAGCGAATGGATCAGCCCGAAGACCGCGTAACAGTCCTGCACCGAGGTGGTGATGGCGCGGATGGCCAGCAGGTCGTAAATCTGATCCACCGTCACCTGTTGCTTCTGCAGCTTTTCATAAATGCTATAAAGCCGCTTGATGCGCCATTCCACGCGGGCCCGGATCTTATGCTCGCGCAGGCGCTCGTTGAGCGCCGCCTCCACCTCGCGCAGGAAATGCTCGCCCTCCTCGCGGCGCGCCTCCACCGCCCCGCTCACCTGTTCGTACGCGATGGGATCGACGAAGCGGAAGGCCAGGTCCTCCAGTTCGCCGCGGATCTTTCCCATGCCCAGACGGTGAGCCAGAGGCGCATAGATATCCAGGGTCTCCCTGGCGATCGCCTGCCGGCGGTCGGCGGCCAGATGCTCCAGCGTGCGCATGTTGTGCAGCCGGTCCACCAGCTTGATGAGCACGACGCGCACGTCGCTCACCATGGCCAGCAGCATCTTGCGCACGTTTTCCGCCTGCCGGTCTTCCCGGTTGGCGAATTGAATTTTGTCGATCTTGGTGACGCCTTCGACGATGTGCGCCACCTGCTCGCCAAACTGCTCGGCGACGTCGTCGGCGGTCACCGGAGTATCTTCCACGGCGTCGTGAAGCAGCCCGGCGGCGATGGCCGTGGCGTCCAGCCGCATCTCCGCCAACATCTGGCCTACCTCCAGCGGATGCAGCACGTATGGATCGCCGGAGGCGCGAAGCTGTCCCTGATGATGGCGCGCGCAGAACTCCCAGGCGAGGCGGATAATCCCGGTATCGTCACTGGGCCGGTTCTTTTTTACCGTCGCCAGCAGCTCACGAAATTTTGTGTCGAGGATGCCGGGCTCCGCGCCCGGCTGCTGCTGCGCGGATTGGGCGGTCGCCATACCTGATTATAGGCCGGTCTACCGGCCGGGAAAACCGCCGCGGGGCTGCCGCCCACTCTTCCGTGCAAGAGCTAACTCCAGACCCGTGAGAAGATAGCTTGTGTCTCGAGCGCCGGCATCTTCGTCTCGCGCAGGCCTGCCGGGGTCGCGCGATGAGGGCTGCGTGGCCACCATCTCCCGCCGCGCGGCCGAGAGGCTCCTTGCGGGCCACGTCTGGGTGTATCGCTCCGACGTCGAACGGCCCCCAGGACCGGATTGCTCCCTCCCGGCGATCGTCGATCCCCGCGGCAGGGTTCTGGGCGCCGGACTCTGGAGCCCGGACTCGCAGATCGCGCTTCGCCTGGTCGGCCCCGATCCGCTGACGCCGGAGCAATGGCTTGCCTTGCTGGACCGCCGGCTGGAGCAGGCCATCCAGCGCCGCTCGGGCATGATGGACGAGGAGAACGACGCCTGCCGCCTGGTCTTCAGCGAAGCGGACCTGCTTCCGGGATTGATCGTGGATCGCTACGGCGAACTGGTTCTCTTCGAGATTCTCACCCGGGCCCTGGACCGCGCGGAGGTCCGCGACAGGATCGTTCGTCGGCTGCGGACCAGCCTCGATCCCGCCTTCATTTTCGAGCGAAGCGATCCCCGGATCCGGGATCTGGAGGGCCTGAGCGAGGCCTCGGACGCGCCCCTTTACCTGCGCGATGGCGTTGCCCATTCGCAGACCATCTTTCATCTCAACGGGCTGGCCTTTCACTACCATGCGGGCGCCGGTCAGAAGACCGGGGCCTTTCTCGACCAGCGGCTGAACTATGCGGCGGCGGCCGCCTACGCCCGCGGAGAGGCCCTGGACGTGTGCGCCTATCAGGGAGGATTCGCCCTGCATCTGGCCCGCTCCTGCAGCAAAGTGACCGGCGTGGATATCTCCCGCGCCGCCCTGGAGGTGGCCGAAGACAATCTGGCCGTCAACCGGAGCCGCATCGCCGCCGAGGTCGAGTGGATCGAGGCGAATGCCTTCGACCTTCTGCGGGACTGGAGCGGGGCGGGCAAAACCTTTGACGCCATCGTGCTCGATCCCCCCGCTTTCGCCAAGTCCAGGCGAGCCGTTGACGGCGCGCTGCGCGGCTACAAAGAGCTGAACCTGCGCGCCTTCAAGATGCTGCGGCCGGGAGGCCTCCTGGTCACCTGTTCCTGCTCGCATCACGTCTCCTGGGACAGCTTTCACCAGGCGGTGCGCGCGGCCGCCGGCGACGCCCGCCGCAGAGTGCGGCTGGTCGAGCGGCGCGGCGCCGGGCCCGATCACCCGGTGCTGCTCAATATCCCGGAGACCGAATACCTCAAGTGTCTGATTCTGGAGGTGGAGT
>JAJYZK010000232.1:4910-5634 GCA_021799945.1 Acidobacteriota bacterium | reverse complement strand
CTTCACGGTCCGTCGGCGCCGGGGCGGCAGCCTGGGGCTCGTCCTGGAGGCTGCATGCCGGGCAGCGATTGGCGAAGCCGGGCTTGTCCGGTTTGAGTTCGAACTCCTCCGAACAAAGGCTGCAAATTTTGAGAGGGAAGGGCACGGTACCTCCTGCATGCCGGGCCGGTCTCAGCGGCGCCGGCGCGTGTAAGGCCGGGCGGCGGACGTGACGCGGCGCCGCCCGGCGGCGTCATTCACCTGAGTTCTGGAGCGGCGTTACGGAGCGGCGGCGGTCTCCAGTGCGGAGCTGCGTAGAGCCTCCTCGTAGGGCTGCCTCAGAATTCCTTTTTCAGTAATGATCGCGGTGACGTAGCGGGCCGGGGTTACGTCGAAGGCGGGGTTTTCGATGCCGACGCCATGCGGCGTGAGCTGTTTGCCGCCGTGATGGGTTACCTCCTCGGCCGCCCGCTGCTCGATCGGGATGGAGTCGCCGGTGGGGGTAGCCAGGTCGATCGTGGACCAGGGGCAGGCCACATAGAAGGGGAGGCCGTGCTCGCGGGCCAGGATGGCCAGCCCATAGGTTCCAATCTTGTTGGCCACATCGCCATTGGCGGCCACCCGGTCGGCGCCGACAATCACCGCCTGGATCTTGCCCTGGCGCATGAGGCTGGCGGCCATGTTGTCGCACAGCACGGTGGTGGAGATGCCGTCCTGCATCAGCTCCCATGCGGTAAGCCGCGCG
>JAJYZK010000232.1:0-4900 GCA_021799945.1 Acidobacteriota bacterium | reverse complement strand
AGGCCGCGTCTCGGCCGCATAGACCTGGATGCGCCGCCCGCTTTCCACCGCTGCCCGGATGACTCCCAGCGCCGTGCCATACGCGCAGCAGGCGAGGGCCCCGGCGTTGCAGTGCGTGAGCACGCCGCCGGCCCTGGGCATCAGGGCGGCGCCGTGCGCGCCCATGCGGCGGCAGGCCGCAATGTCCTCGTCGTACATGGCCAGGGCTTCGGCGACCATCGCCTCCCGCAGGGCGCCGAGCGATGGGCTCGGCTGCTCCGCCAGCTCCTGAAAACGGCGCCGCATGCGCTCAATGGCCCAGAACAGGTTCACCGCAGTGGGCCGCGTAGCGGCCAGCATCCGCGACATGCGGTCCATCTCTTCCGAGAGCGCGGGCAGGCTCGATGCGGCGCTGTTTTTCAGGCCCAGCGCCAGGCCCATGGCCGCGGAAACGCCGATGGCCGGCGCGCCGCGCACCACCATGTCCCGGATGATCCGGGCCACCTGGCTGCAGGAGGTCGCCAGCACATAGCGCTCTTCGAGCGGCAGCCGGGTCTGATCCAGAAACCGGATGCCTTCCGGAGTCCATTCGAATGTGGGAAGCATACTGCTTCATTTTATAGCCGTCAGCGGCTGCGCGGCGGTCCAGGGACGGTCAAGGGAGCATGGGGAGGCGCGGGGCGCTGTTAGTAGACTGAAGCCATGAAGCGCAAGACGATCGAGCATTACGAGGTGGTGCGCAAGCTGGGGGCCGGGGGAAGCGGCGTCGCCTATCTGGCGAACGACACGCGACTGATGCGCCCGGTCGTATTGAAAATTTTGAAGCGAGGATCGTTGTCGCTGGAGCAGATGCGCAAGACCGTGCTCCGGGAGGCCCGGCTGGCTTCCGCCATCGAGCACCCAAACGTCTGCGCGATCTACGAAGTCGGGGAGTCGGAGCAGGAGGCGTACCTTGCGATGCAGTACGTTCCGGGCCAATCGCTGGATACGATTGTCGCGAGTGGAGCGGCCAGCGTGCAGCTCGCGCTCAGCGTGGGCATCCAGCTTGCCGACGGGCTCGACGCGGCCCACCGGTTGGGCATCTTTCACCGGGATCTGAAGCCGGCCAATGTGATGCTGACGGATGGAGGGATCGTCAAGATCCTGGACTTCGGGCTGGCCCGCAGAGGCCATCCGGAAGAGGCCGCGTTCGACCCGACCCGGCCCTCCCGCCGGGGGACCGAAACGCAGAAGGGCCAGTCTCCCTATACGGCCCGCGGCGGCACCATTCCCTATATGGCTCCGGAGCAGTTTGTCACCGGCCAGGCCAGCGCGCAAAGCGATATCTTCGCGCTCGGCATCACGCTGTACGAGCTGGTGAGCGGCCAGCACCCTTTTTCCCGACCCGATGCGGAGGAGTTTCAGATTGCCCGAGCCATCCAGTTCGCGGATCCGCCGCCGCTTACGGAAATCTGCCCGCAGGCGCCGGGCGAGCTGGCCGACATCGTCGCCACCTGCCTACGCAAGACTCCGACGGCGCGCTATTCCTCGGCCGCCGACGTGCGCGAGGCCCTGAAGACGCTGATGAAGACCATGCGGATTGAGACCGGGATCCTGCCCGGCGATCCGACGTCGGTGTTGTATATTCCGGCGGCGGAGCGGGAAAAACGCGCCACCGGTTTTCTTTCCATGCTGGCCGAACGGTTCCGCGAATCGGCGGATGCGCCTCCCCGGCAGAACGCGATTCTGGTGCTGCCATTTCAGGATTTCGGGCAGACCGGCGAGGCCCCGTTATATGGATACGCGCTGGCCGACGCCATCGCCGCGCGTCTGGCCCGCATGTCTTCGCTGGTGGTGCGGCCGACCAGCTCGCTGATGCAGCTTCCGGTCTTGATGCAGCGAATGGATCCTCTGGCGCTGGGCCAGAAGCTGCTCACGCGATGGGTGCTGGCCGGCAACTTCATGCGCTCGCCAAGCGGTTTCGATCTCAATTGGCAGTTGCTGGACGTGCCGGGGCAGAGCGTGCGCGCGGGTGGCGCGATCAGCGTGCCCTCGTTCGACCTGATCGCCGTGCAGACGGAGATCTGCAACGAAGTCTTCGGAACGTTGCAGGGGCTGGGCAAGCTGCAACAACAGGGCGACTCTCACCGCGGCGCCCATCTGGCCGAGGCCTCGTCGGAGGAATATCTGCAGGCCAGAGCCATGCTGTCCTCGTTCATGACCCGTTCGGGGGCCAGGGCCGATCTGGACAAGGCGCGCTCGGCCTTTGAAAACGTGGTGGCGCGCGAGGCCGGCTTCGCGCCCGGCTGGAGCGGGCTGGGCATCGCGCAGTTGCAATATGTGCGGCACGGCTTCGGCGGACAACTGCATTTGATGGCCGCCCGGAAGAGCTTCGACCGCGCGCTGGAGATCGATCCGGAATCGATCGAAGCCAACCTGTACCGTGTGGATATGCTGCTCTCCCGCGGCGAAAAAGAGATTGCGCGCCATGGCATCGAGCATCTTCTGCGCACCGCGGTCAACGACTGGAATGTGCATCTGGTGGCCGGCCAGACGCTGCGCATGGACGGGATGTACGACGAAGCCATTCGCCAGTTCAACCGCTCGCTGCAATTGAATCCCGCCCATGCGCCCATCGTGTACAACCATCGGGCCCGCGTCTACCACTACCAGAACCAGCTTGAGCTGGCCGAGACGGAGCTGCAGAAGGGACTCACCCTGGAGCCGCGGCTTCCTCTGCTGCGCACCTCGCTCGCTTACCAGAGAATGCGGCAGGGCGACATGCGTCAGGCGATCGAGATTCTGGAAGGCGTGATTCGCGACGACGACAGCATCCGCATCGCCTTCCCAACTCTGGCGCTCTGTTATGTCCAGGTAGACCAGCGGGAGCGGGCCGCATCCCTGATCGTGGAAGATTCGCTTTCCGCGGCCGAGGCGGATAGCGAGATGGCCTATCGGCTGGCCACCTATTTCGCGGTGGAGGGAGACGAGAGCGAGGCGCTGCACTGGCTTCGCCGCGCCATTTATCTGGGCAATGAAAACTATCCCTGGTTTTCGCAGAATCCCTCCTGGAGCCGGCTGCGCCGGCACGCGGATTTCGAACGGATTCTCGAAGACCTGAAGAAGAGCTACCACAGAAATCGGAGAACGTGGCGCAGGCTCCTGGAGCATGCGCCGGAGTAGAAAAAGACCCAGGGGAGGCGCGGGTCCTCCCCTGGGTTGACGATCTGCGCCGGCCCCGGCTTAGAAATACAGCTTGCCGGCTAGCTGTATCTCCCGCGGCGCCTGCGCCGCGGTGACAAAGCCGAAGCTCGGGGTGCCCAGAACCGTGGCGTTGTTGGAGTTCTGCGGTCCGGGGGCCGCGAACAGGAAGTTGGGATGATTCAACCCGTTGAACACTTCACAGCGGAACTGGAACTGAACGCTGTTGTGCACGGGAACGTCCTTTTCCAGAGCGAAATCCAGTTCCTGATCGCCCGGCCCGCGCAGCGAGTTCAGGCTGACGTTTCCAAAGGAGCCCAGCGGCGGGTTGGTGAAGGCGCAGGTGTTGAAAAAGGTTCCCGGGAGGCAGTGCGGTCCGGTGGCGCTCTGCCCGGGGACGTTGTCCGGACGCTGCTGGCCGTCGGAGTTGGCGAAGTTTCCGTTTGCGTCGGTGACCGTAAACCAGGTGCCGGAGGAAAGCGTGAGGACGCCGGAGACCGTCCAGTGGCCGACGATCCTATCTACCAGCGCGCTGCTCGAGCCCAGGAACGCCTGCCCCTGTCCGAAGGGAAGCAGGTAGATAAAGCTGGTGACGAAGCGGTTGCGAACATCGAAGTCCAGCGGTCCGTATTCGATATTCGGCGTGAAGCTGTAGCGGAAGCCGTCGTTGTTCTGCGCGCCGAGATTGGCGCTGCTGGCGTCGCCCAGCGCCTTGCTGTAGGTGTAATTCATGATCAGCGAAAGGCCCCGGGTCAGACGGTGCTGCAGCGAGGTTTGCAGTCCATTGTAGTTGGCGTTGCCTTCGGAGCGAAACCAGGCGACGGAGGCGTTGACGTAGGGGAAGGGCCGGCGGGGAGCGTAGGGGGCGGCTGGATTCGCCGTGGGCGCCGCCTGATTGGAGTTGAGAAAAATATACTGTTTATCCGACTTCGAGCCTACATAGGAAACTTCGAACATGGTGTTCTGGCTGATCTGATATTGAAACGTCAGATGCCATTGCAGCACGTAGGGGACGCGAAGGTTGGGATCGAGAGAAAAGAGCTGCGGGGTGTTGGGCTCGGTTAGAGCATTGGTCGGGAAGCCCTGCGAAAGCACGCTCAATCCCGGGATGGAGCAGTTGCCGGCCGCGTTGTTGTAGGAGGGCAGGCCGCACGGAGTGTTGTAGGCCTGGCTGATGAAATAAGGCGGGTTGTAACCCGGGCTGGGGTTGCTGTATGGGCCGGATTCGTCGCCGTTGAAGAAGACGCCGAATGCGCTTTGCGTGGTGAGCCGGGGGGTAATCTGGTACTCGAATCCGACGCGCGGAGAAAAATTGGTGTAATCGGCCGGAATCAGCGCATCGGAGGCGTTGTGGTTGACCGGAATATAGGACAGCGAAGCGGGGAGGGTGACATTGCTGTTCCTGGGGATGTCGAGAACCCCGGTGAAGGGGTTGAAGGTCGCCTGGGCGTTGAAACGTTCATAGATCGGAGAGAAGTATTCGTACCGCATGCCCAGGTTCACGTTGAGTTTCGGCGAGACCCGCCAGTCGTTCTGCAGGAACAGCGAATAGTTGTGGCGGAAGTAGTCGATGTTGTTCAGGTTGTTGATGCTGCCGTTGTTCGGCTGGCCGGTAAGCAGAGTCGCCAGTCCGCTGCCGCCGGTGCCGGGGTCGCCCGCATTGTCGGTGAACTGGGGCACGAAACCCATGGTTCCGCGAGGCGCCGCCGGCTCGTAAATCGTGTTCTCTTCCGGACGGATT
>JAJYZK010000231.1 GCA_021799945.1 Acidobacteriota bacterium | reverse complement strand
GCAGTCGTGCGCAGGTTGTTTCATGTTGCGGACTTCGACGCGCGGCGCCGTCTCCGGGTGATTGCGGTGGGCTCGCTTTTCGGGTTGGGGCCGACCGCCATTCTGCCGGCTGTATTGTTGTTCACCGGGCAGCCGATGAGCGGAGGCCCCCCATCCTGGAGCGCCTTTGTGGCGTACGCTCTGATTCCGTTGTTTCCGCTCTCTCTTGCGTATACGGTGATTGTGCAGCGCGCGTTCGATCTGCGCATCATCCTGCGCCAGGGAACCCGCTACGCCTTCGCCCGCGGGACGTTGCGGGCTCTGCAGCTCGCCATCTTTCTCTTTATGGGCTATCGGCTGTTTGCCTTCAGCCACAATTTCGGACATCGCAGCGTCTATCTGATCGCGCCCGCGGCCTTCGCTGCGGTCGTGCTCTTCCTGGATTTTCGGGTTGCGCAACCGCTTTCGCAATGGATTGATCGTCGATTCTTCCGCGAGGCCTATTCGGCCGAGCAGATCCTCGGGGATCTTGCCGAGCAGGCGCGCAGTTTTACTGAGACGCGGCCGCTGGTCGAGACGGTGGTCGAGCGCATCGGCCAGACCCTGCATGTGGAGCGAATCTTCGTGCTGCTGCACGAGGAGGGCGCCTACCGTCTGCGCCACGAACTGGGCGAGGGAGAGATGCCCGGCGTGGCGATTCGAGAGGATTCTTCGCTGATCCGGGTCCTGCAGCGGAGTCGCGGGCGGGCGCTGGTTTTTCGCGAGCCTCCCGACCCCTGGGTCCATTTTGTCGCCTCCGAGGATCGCGCCGTGCTCACCTCGCTGCATGCGGAGCTTTTGCTGCCCATGCCGGGCCGCACGAGCCTGGCGGGGCTGATGATTCTGGGGGCCAAGCGGAGCGAAGAGCCGTATTCGCGCTCCGACCGCCAATTGCTGGAGTCGGTTGCGGCGCAGACCGGGCTGACGATCGAAAACAGCGTTCTGATCCACACTCTCGCCGAGGAGGCCGCGCATCGGGAGCGCATCAGCCGGGAGATTGAGATCGCCCGCGAAGTGCAGCAGCAGCTCTTTCCACAGAGCTATCCTCAGGTGGCCGGAGTGGCCCTGGCCGGCTATTGCCGCACGGCGCAGGAGGTGGGCGGAGATTATTACGACTTTATCGAACTCGAAAACGGCCGCCTGGGTCTGGCCATCGGCGACGTTTCCGGAAAGGGCGTCTCCGCCGCCCTGCTGATGGCTTCGGTCCGGTCGGCCCTGCATGGGCTCACCCTCAGCGGAACCCTCGACCTTTCCCGGCTCATGTGCCGCCTGAATCAGATTGTGTACGACTCCTCCACCAGCAATCGTTTCGTCACCATCTTTCTGGCGGAGTACGATCCGGCCACCAGGACGCTCATTTACGTCAACGCGGGACACAACGCTCCCATCCTGCTGCGCGCGGACGGCCGGCAGGTGGAGCGGCTGGAGACCGGCGGTCCGGTGATCGGCATTCTGCCCTCCGTCGAATACCGGCATGGCCGCTTGCAGTTGATGCGGGGCGATGTGTTAATCGGGTTTACCGACGGCGTGAGCGAAGCCGATACAGCCGACCATCGCGAATGGGGCGAGGAGGCCGTCATCGAAGCCGCCAAATCCTGCGCCTCCCGTTCGCCGGAGGAGATCGCCTCCCGGTTGATCGAAAAGGCCGACGCCTTCACCGCGGGCGCTCCGCAGAGGGACGATATGGCCGTAGTCGTTCTCAAGGTGCAGGAGCAGCCTGCCCGCGCGACCATCAGCCTGGAGGGGACAGCGGCCGAGCCCGCATTTTCCGCCGCAGGAAGCTGACGTGGCAGCGTGTATGGTAAGGGAGGGCTGTTGCCGGGCGCAGTGCGCGGGATCGCCTGGAGGATCCCGTCCCTCCCGCAGGCCACCATTCAGAAGAGCCGGCCAGAAGAGCCGGAGCCGCGGCTCCGAAGGGCGAAGCTGGCAAGCGGACCCGGGAGCGATTTTCGAAGGGAAAGTCCAAGGGAAGTTCAAGGAGAGAACGTGGGTAGAAAAGCGTTTGCGCTGTGCGTGGCGGCGATGATGGCCGGGTCCGCTCTGGCCCAGAATAATAAGGTGGCGGAGCGCGTCGCCCGCGCCGGCGATGTGATGAGCGAAATCATGGACGTTCCGGACGATATTCCCCAGAGCGTCATCGACCGCGCGGATTGCGTCGTGGTGCTGCCCTCGGTGCTGAAATTCGCCTTTGGATTCGGCGGCAGCTATGGCCGCGGGGTGATGACCTGCCGCAGCGGCAAGGGCTTCCGCGGCCCCTGGAGCGCCCCCACGATGATGGCTCTGGAAGGGGGAAGCTTCGGCCTGCAACTGGGCGGCCAGGCCACCGACTTCGTGCTGCTGCTGATGACCCCGAACTCGGCGGAGAACATCCTCAAGAGCAAGGTCAAAATCGGCGGCGACGCCTCCGCCGCGGCGGGCCCGGTGGGACGCAACGCCTCAGCGGAGACCGATGTTACGCTGCGGGCGGAGATTCTCTCCTACTCGCGCGCCCGCGGGCTCTTCGCCGGCATCTCGCTCTCCGGCTCCACGCTGCGTCCGGACAACGGCGCCAACAAAGACCTGTACGGCAAGGATGTGACCGCCCAGTCCATCGTCTTCGACAGAGCCGTGCCGCCACCCCCCTCCGCCAAGCTGTTGCTCGCAACCCTGAGCAAGAAGTCGCCGCATCAGAAATAGCGCTCCCTCAGCGCTCCCGGACCGGATTCGCCGGCCCCTTCCGCCGGCCGGCTTGCGGCGGCTGGGAAGCCCCGCGATGTTTGGACTCGCCCGGGGCGCGGCCTCCGAAGTTTGCACAGGCCGTGAGAGCCGATGCGCTGCAACCGAACCTTGTTTGTCACCCCCGCAGGGGGTAGCCTCCCAGTAGGCCCGATCTCCCGGTTGGGGGTCTGGACGGGATGTAAATGTTGTTTTCCGGATCAAGACTATGCCGCGCGCGGACATATTCGACCGGTTTCGCGACCGTGGCGGGTCCATTCGCGGAAGGCGGATCATTGCACGGGTGCTACTAGATGTTGTGGTTCTCAGTTGACATACGCGATAGACGGGGTTATTTTCGCACCTGCGGCCTTAGTTTTCGCGCCGGGCCGCCCCGAATTTTCTCTGCCGCAGGCTCCGGCCGGCTGGGGATTTGCCGGGCGCAACTGGCTCCTTGCCCCTGCTGCGAAGGCCGGCGGATCCGCACGCGAATGCGGGTCGCCGGCGGCCAAGCCGGGTAAGGGCTGCGCGAGATGTAGCGTTTCCCAATTTGCCGCGTTTCACCGAACGTCCCGAGAGACCCGCCCCGCTTCTTGCAGATGGCAGGCGCCGGCTAAGAGCGCCCAGGAAGCGCAGTTCTTTCGAGCATCCAAACCTGAAGGAGATTTTTATGGCCGAGGCCAACAACTCCCCCGTCTCCGCCGCTTCTGAAAGCGCTCGCGCCTCCTATGGCCGTTCCGAGCAGGGCTCCCTCGCCGGTTCCCCGGCCGGCGCCGCGGCGCCCATTCCCCGCTTCTTCACCAAGGCGGGCGTCTCGCCCTACGACGAGGTCGCCTGGGAGCGGCGGACCGCCTCCATCGCCGACGCATCCGGCCAGACCATCTTCGAGCAGAAGGATGTTGAAGTTCCCTCCGGCTGGTCGATGACGGCCACCAATATCGTCGCTTCCAAGTATCTTCATGGGCACATCGGCATACCGCAGGGCGAAGCCGGCGCCCGGGAGACGGGCGTCCGGCAGTTGGTGAGCCGGGTTGCGGAGACGATTCGGGACTGGGGCAAGGTGGGAGGATATTTTGCCTCCGCGGAGGACGCGGAGGTCTTTCACGACGAACTGGTCCACCTGCTGATTACCCAGAAGGCCGCCTTCAATTCCCCGGTCTGGTTCAATGTCGGCTGCGATCGGCTGGAGCCGAAATCGGACGCCCAGAGCTGGCACTGGAATCCGGACAGCCGCGCCATCGAGTTGGCCGCCACCGGCTACGGCAATCCGCAATGCTCGGCCTGTTTTATCAACTCTGTGCAGGACTCGCTGGACTCGATTCTTACGCTGGCGAAGACCGAAGGCATGCTGTTCAAGTGGGGTTCGGGAACGGGGACCAACCTGTCCTCCATCCGGGGCTCGATGGAGGTGCTCTCCGGGGGCGGCACGGCCAGCGGCCCGCTGAGCTTTATGCGCGGCTTCGACGCCTTCGCCGGCGTGATCAAGTCCGGGGGCAAAACGCGGCGCGCCGCGAAGATGGTGATTCTCAACGTGGATCATCCGGACATTGTGGACTTTATCGAGTGCAAGGCGAAGGAGGAGAAGAAGGCCTGGACCCTGATGGAGGCCGGCTACGACGGCTCGGGTCCGGATTCGGAGGCCTACAGCTCGATCTTTTTTCAGAACGCCAATAACTCGGTGCGGGTCACCGACGAGTTCATGCGCGCCGTGGAGCGGGACCAGGAGTTCAGCACCCGCACGGTCAAGGGCGGCGAGGTGGTGAAAAAGCACAAGGCCCGCGACCTGATTGGGAAGATCGCGGAGGCGACCTGGCAGTGCGGCGATCCCGGCATGCAATTCGACGGGATTATCAACAAGTGGCACACCTCGAAGAATTCGGGCCGCATCAATGCCTCCAATCCCTGTTCGGAGTACATGTTTCTGGATGACTCGGCCTGCAACCTGGCCAGCTTCAATCTGTTGAAGTTCGTCACCCCCGCCGGAGCCTTCGACATCGCCGCCTACCGGCACGCCATCTCGGTGCTGATCACGGCCATGGATATTCTGGTGGACAGCTCCGGCTATCCGACCGAGGCCATCGCGCGCAACTCGCACGACTACCGGCCGCTCGGACTGGGCTACGCCAATCTGGGCGCGCTGCTGATGTCCTTCGGGCTGCCCTACGACAGCGACGCCGGACGGGACTTCGCCGCCGCGCTTACGGCCATTCTGTGCGGGCAGGCGTACCGGCAATCGTCCATCCTGGCGCAGACGGCGCCTTCGCTGGCGCCGGCCACGCCGCTCTGCCAGGAGCCGCAATACGCCGAGCAGGGCCGGCGGGACGGCGCCTGCCCCGGCTTTTACGTCAATCGCGAGCCGTTTCTCGACGTCATCCGCATGCACCGCGCGGAGGTGAACAAGATCGGCAAGCGCGGCTCCTCGGAGCCCTTTATCGCTCCGCAGCTCGACGCGCTCATTGAGGCCAGCAAGGAATGCTGGGATCAGGCGCTGGCGCACGGCGAACGGTACGGGTTCCGCAATTCGCAGGTCACCGTTCTGGCCCCTACCGGAACCATCGGTTTCATGATGGACTGCGACACCACGGGAATCGAACCCGATCTGGCGCTGGTGAAGTACAAAAAGCTGGTCGGCGGCGGCATGATCAAGATCGTCAATAACACCGTGCCTGCGGCTCTCTTCAAGCTGGGCTACACCAACCCCCAGGTGGACTCCATCGTGAGCTACATCGACTCGACGGGAACCATTGAAGGCGCTCCGGGCGTCAGGCCGGAGCACCTGTCGGTCTTCGATTGCAGCTT
The DNA here is from genome assembly GCA_021799945.1 of Acidobacteriota bacterium. Classification (GTDB taxonomy): domain Bacteria; phylum Acidobacteriota; class Terriglobia; order Terriglobales; family Acidobacteriaceae; genus PALSA-350. Next base: position 129 of record JAJYZK010000231.1, on the reverse strand, counting down.
CAAGCCCTCCAAGGGCACCCGCTCCATCCACTACTCCGGCCATGTGCGCATGATGGCGGCGGCGCAGCCGTTCCTATCCGGGGCCATATCCAAGACGGTGAATCTGCCCCACGACTCGACGGCGGACGA
>JAJYZK010000230.1 GCA_021799945.1 Acidobacteriota bacterium | reverse complement strand
TGGATATCCAGCACCCGCGCGCTGACCCGGATGCGCGATCCGGTCACGGTGAACGATCCGAAGATCAGATCGTTGGCGTCCAGGGTCTGGGCCAGGCGGATGGCGCTGGCGCGGGAGGGCTGGAAGGATGGCGGCAGGCCCAGGTGGTCCATCGCGTACCGCCGGTCCTCCCGATCGATCGGCAAAAATCCGGAGGCGTCCAGCCTGCGATTCAGCACATCGGGAACCGCCTCCTCGATCCAATCGAGGTTCACCCGTCCGGTTTGATTTTCGAAGGGGAGGACGAGCAGCAGGCGGCGCCGGTTCAGGTCAAGGCCCGCCGGATCGCCCTGCGGGGCGGCCGCCGAAGCCGCCGGCGGAGCCGGCGCAGAGGATGCGCCACCTTGAGCCCCGGCGGAGGCGCAGGCGGCCAAAGCCGCTGCGGCGGCTGCGAGGCGAAGGCGCAGAGGGAGTCGCACGTTATCCCAGATTATAGTTCCGCGCCGGAGCGCCGCCGCGACCGAGGGGACGGATGCAATCACCGGAAAGGGTCATGCGGGGGGCTCGGGGTCGGGGCGCCGGAATCGCGGCCCGGGCCCTGCCGCGCCAAATTTAGGAGTCAGAGGGCGAAACCGCGCAGGCCGCTTCCGCTGCATCCCGGGAAATTCGGAGTGGGCGATCTGCGGGCGTTCGAGCTGGAGAATGGCGCTCCATTCTCCATTGCTGCTTGCGCGCCAGAATACGCTCCCGTTGAGAATCCTCGCGATTGCGCCGGGGTCCAGGTCCCGATGAAAGCCGAACAGCCGCCGATTGATGGACTCGTCCAGGGCCGCCCGATTGAACGCGGTCTGCGCCGGAGCGTACTGGGTGGAGAAGGCCAGGCACAGGCTGAAGTTCGCGCCGGATGCGGCCGCTTTCTGCACCTGGGTCAGAGAGAAGTCGCGAAGCGCGACCACCCGCACCGGCCGGGAGACGTAGCCCAGTTCGGGCTTGGTCAGCTCGTCGGTGGCCGGCCATGCCGTGAGCACGGTCCGCCCCGGAAAACGGGTGACGATCTGCCGGATCGCCTGCTGCTGCAACCGGATCATGTCCACGTAAGTCAGGTTGTCTTCGGGGGCGAAGCTGTACGGCGGATTGATGAATAAGCCCATCAGAAACGCCGCCGCGGCCAGCGCGATAAGAGCCCACCAATAGCGAACCCGCCGGTAGAAGGTGGAGACGCACAGGAACAGCACCAGCGGGTAGAGCGGGAGCAGATAGCGGGTGAGAAGCGCGCCGCCGGATATGGAAAAGAACAGGGCGTTCGCCAGCAGCACGGCGAACAGGGAGGCCAGGTGAGCGGGAGAGATGGGGGGCCGCGTGGCTCCGCGCGCGCCCTCCGGCAACGGAGGGAGGAGTAGAGCGCCGGCTGCGCAGAGCACCGGCGCAAACATGTTCATGTGCGCGGCGAGGTGAAGAACGCGGCTCCGGAGAGCGTAAAACGTGCGCTGCAAAGACAGGTTTGCGGTGAGGTTATAGCGCAGAAACTCCGGATTGCCGAAGGTATAGCCGGTCCGGTAGCGGTGATAGGCAAACCAGGCGGCAAGAGGAAGCATAGGAAGAAGCAGAAGAAGGCCAAAGACCAGATGCCGCCGGCGGTCCGCCCCGGTCGCGCGCAGCGCTCGCAGCAGTTCCGCCGCCGCCAGCGCCGCCGGGGTGACGATGGCCGTCTCCTTGGCCAGCGCGGCCAGCGCAAACAGGGCGATCGACGCCCCCATCGATCGTGCGGGCTGCGGCGCGCGCCCGTCCCGGGGAGGGCGGGAAAAATAAAAGGCAAGTCCCCATAACGTGCCCGCGGCGGCGAAGAGATCGGCGTGGGCCAGAGTGCTCTGGGCGAACCAGATGGGATAAATGGCGGTCAGCGCGGTGGTGGCCGCAGCGACCTGCGCCCGCCCGTTCAGCTCCAGGCAGAGGCGGTAGACGCCGAGCAGCGCCACGGCGGCGATGACGCACATGGCCGTCCGCGTGACGGCCGGCGTAAAACCCGAAGCCTTCCACCAGAGCGCCAGGTACAGCGATGGCAGCGGAGGGTGAGCGTTGGAGGGGATGGAGTAGGGAATCAGGCTGCCGCTGCGGAAAAAGTCGTAGGCCGCCGGAATATAGTACCCGGCCTCATCCCAGTAATACGGAAGGCGCAGAAACCAGAGGTGGGAGAGATACACTCCGACGAAGATGAGAGGAAAGAGGATCCAGAGCGGCAACGGCCGGTCGATGGGCGGTTCGAACAATGCCTGCTGCCTGGACGGATAGGTCACGGGTTGCGCAATTCCTGGAAAACGAAAAATCCTGCGGGAAGCGGCCGCGGCCGCAGGGGTTCGGCTTCGGGCGCTCCGGCTTCGGCCCCTGACTTACGCCCCGCTTTGCTCCCGGGTCGCTCCCGCGGCCTCCGGCGGATGCGGCCGGGAGAGGATGCGCGATTCAATGCACCGGGCCGGTGGGCAAAGCCGCCTTCGGCTCCAACGCAATGTGGCCGAAGGTCTGCTCATACTGCAGCACGTTCTGTCCCAGCATATTCCAGAGCGTCTTGGCCTGCTGCGGGCTGAGATAGACCGACTGGAAATTGTTGATGGTAATCTCGTCTGCGCGATCCTGGTGCGCGGTTCCGAAGCTCAGCCGGAAATCCCAAACGCTCATCTGCACCTGGATGCTGTTGGCGTAGCCTTCGCGATATTCGGCGGTCTGCTTGAGAACGACCTTGGGTTGAGTGGACGTCAGGTTGGTCATGGTGGGTATAGCCTAGAACATTTCCGGACTCCGGTGGGATTTTGGACCTGGAGGGCGCCGGGCCGAAGGCCGCGTGGAAGCCGGATCCGCAAGCCGAGGAGGATTGGGAATCGGCGGGGATCGTCCGGAGGATTGTCAGGATCGGATGGTGCGGGAGAAGGGACTCGAACCCCCACGGATTTCTCCGCTTGGACCTAAACCAAGTGCGTCTGCCATTTCGCCACTCCCGCCAGCCGATGCCCGGGAATTGCCGCCGGGAGGGCGCCTGGCAGCGCCTGTCGACGGATCCCAGGAACGGAGACTGCATCACCAGCCTACCGGCAAAGCGGCGGCCTTGGCAACGCGATCCATCGCCGGCCAATCGCCGGCCGGAGCCCGCGGATCGCGCGAGGACGGAGCGCCTTCGTCGCCGATCATACGCAACACCCACTGTATTCGTATTCCGCCGCCCTCCGGCGCCCGAGCGCCCGATGCGTAGCGCTTGAATCAGGAGCGGCCCGCCGCTGAAGAGGCGGAAGGATGGTGCGGGCTGAAGGAGCGGGCAAACCGATGCCCCCAAAGGCCCCACCGGATTGGAGCATTGCCGGCTGATGATTTTCGCGCAGATCGTTTCAGCATTCTTGAATGCGCCTGTTTATGGAAAGCCCGGGGGGCCGAAGACGTCTCGGCGGGAGGACGATGGACTGCCCCGATCTCTCAGAACATATCGGCCGATAAAGTCCGATCGATGACTTCTATAATCTGCAAGGGCATACTTAGGCGAATCGAGGAAGATTTTCGCAATGAAAACAGATCCGCAGTCCGCAGGCGCGAGCCGGCGTGATTTTGTTAAAGGTGTGGCCTCCGCCGCCCTGGCCTCTGGAATGGCCGGGGCCGGGCCGCTCGCCAAGGGCGAAACGCCTCAGCCGAAGGGCGCCGCGCGGACAGGCCCTCCCAATATCGTTCTCTATATTGCGGACCAGATGCGCTGGGATTTTATCGGGGCATATGGGTTGAATCCCAGCACCAGAACTCCCAACCTGGACAAAATTGTGCAACGCGGCGTCGCCTTTACCGGGGCGGTCACCAACCAGCCGTTGTGCTCGCCCTCGCGCGCCTGCATGATGACGGGAAGATATGCGACGCAAACCGGCATGTGGAAGCTTCCGCCGCCCGCTGTTTTGAACCGCGAGCTTCCCACGCTGGCCACCGTGCTCCGAGAGCACGGGTACACCGCAAACTTTGTGGGCAAGTGGCATTTGGCTCCGGTGGAGAGGAGCAATCCGGCGACGAGCGGATACGTGCCTCCGGAGGACAGAGGCGGCTTCCTCGATTTTTGGGAAGGCTCGAATGAGCTGGAGCTGACCTCTCATCCCTATGAAGGCTCAATTTGGGATGCCCACGGAAATCCCATTCGATGGCGGGACCAGTATCGCGTCGATTTTATAACCGATCGCGCCGTGCGTTTTTTGAAGCAACCGCAGGAAAGGCCGTTCCTGTTGTTTATTTCCCAACTTGAGCCACACTTTCAAAACGATGAGGTGCGGTTTGTGGCTCCCAAAGGGTATGCGGAACGCTTTCAGAATTCCTTTATCCCTCCCGATCTATTGCACCTGCCGGGAGATTGGCAAGCGCAGTTGCCGGACTATTACGGCTGCATTGAGAAGATCGACGAATCCGTCGGCGTAATTCTGAAGACATTGGAGGAGCAGAACCAGCTCGACAACACCATCTTTCTTTTCAGCAGCGATCACGGCTGTCAGTTCCGGACGCGCAACGTCGAGTACAAACGCAGCCCGCATGACAGCTCCATTCGCGTTCCCTTTATTCTGCAAGGCCCGGGGCTCAATCTTTCGCTTTCGCTGCGGGAAATTGTGGGAAACATCTCCATGACGCCAACCCTGCTCGATTGCGCCGGCATCGACATCCCCGAATCCATGCACGGCAAGAGCCTCCTGCCCTTGATGCGGGATCCGCAGGCTCGAGGCGAGTGGGAGAACCAGGCGCTGATTCAGATCAGCGAATCGATGGTGGCGCGGGCGATACGAACGGAAGAGTGGACCTACTGCGTGGCCGACCGGACCTTGAACGGCGGGGCGGCCGCCTCCAGCATGCACTACGAGGAATACCAGATGTACAACAATTACGCCGACCCCGCCCAGCTCGTGAACCTTGCCGGCCGGCGGCCTTTTCAGGAGGACGCCGGAAGGCTACGCGAACAGCTGACGCGGATGATCGTTGCCGCGGGTGAGCCGCAACCGGCAATCGCGCCGGCGGCGCTCTATCCATAGCGCGCTTTGCCCCCGGCAAGGGATTTTTCAGGTTACAGCGCGCAGCGGAATCCGATATTCGAGGTGGAGCTGTCGGGTGTCTGGGAGGTGCGGGCGGCCACGCGGTAGCGGTTGCAGTACGAGCGGTGGCAAAGAAACGACCCGCCCTTCATCACGCGGCTCGTCCCCTTCGGCGGCCCTTGGGGATTCACCCGCGAAGCGTTCCTGTGAAACGCCGCGTCAAACCAGTCCGCACACCACTCCCAGGCGTTGCCCGTCATGGAATACAGGCCGAAGCCGTTGGGTGGAAAGGCATCGACCGGGCAGGTTCCGGCGTACCCATCCTCCGCGGTGTCGAGGCGCGGAAAATCGCCCTGCCAGATATTGCACAGATGGCGCCCGTCCGGGCGCAGCTTGTCCCCCCAGGGATAGAGCCTCTGGACGAGACTGCCCCGGGCCGCGCATTCCCATTCCGCCTCGGTCGGCAGCCGCTGTCCTGACCAGAGGCAGAAAGCCTGTGCGTCGTTCCACGAAACGTGCACCACCGGATGCTGCTGCCGCTGAGCGACATCCGAGCCGGGACCTTCCGGCGACCTCCAGGTGGCGCCCGCCACCTTGCACCACCAGGGCGCCACAGCCACCGTGTCTTGCACCAACTCCCGGATGCGCTC
>JAJYZK010000229.1 GCA_021799945.1 Acidobacteriota bacterium | reverse complement strand
CGTCGGCCTCTTCGCCGAGCCGAGCCACGCCGGCGGATACGACGACCGGCGGCGCACCATCTCCGATTATCGCGGGCTGGGACACCGCGCCCCGCTGCTCGGCGGAGCGATGGCCTTCTTTCTCCTGTCCCTGATCGGGATTCCCTTCACCGGCGGATTCTTCGGCAAGTTCTACATCTTCTCCGCGACGCTGCACGCCAACGTGACGTGGCTGACCGTCATCGGCCTGCTGAACAGCGGCTTGGCCGGCTTTTACTATCTTCGACTCTTAATCTCGCTGTACGGCAAGCCGGAGGCCGACGCCATGGCGGAGCCGCAGCCGCGCCTGCGCGGTTCGCTGGCCTTTGCCCTCCTGCTCACCATCTCGGCGACGCTGATCCTCGGCATCTTCCCGGGCAGAATCCTCACGGCGGCCGGCGCCGGAGCCGCCACCTACGCCGGTTCGAATCCATCTCCCGGCCTCGCTCGCAACCAAGCGCCGAACACGGCCCGGATGCAGCCCGGGCGGTGAATCCGGAAGCGGGTTGAGCCCCTGCAGGGCGTAAAACGGGAGTGAGGCGGAATCGCCGCCGCCATCGGGAGCGGCGGGACCGGAGGCGGGCCGGAACCGACGGCGTGGCGCCAGCGCATTCCGGTCTGGAGATCGAGGAATCGTCGGATGGCGGCGGCCGGATTCGGCCGCGCCGCCTCTACATCAACTCGTCGATAAAGGCCTTGGCGGCCTCCCGGGGAATCCGGTTGTCCTGGTGGACGAGCGGACCGCTCTTCAAAACCGGTTCGGCGCCGTGCAGCGTCGGCAGGTCGTTCCTCTCGAAAAACCTTCCGATGGGAATCTCATCGCCCCACTTCAGCGATTTCTCCATGGCCAGGCTCCAGTCCGAGGCGTCGTATGCGGCATCGTCTTCGAGCTTCTTCACGCGCGGGCGAAACCACTGAAAGGTATTGTCGTGGTTGTAGGTTACGCAGGGACTGAAGACGTCGATGAAGGAGAATCCCTTATGCTCGATGCCCCGCTTGATCAACTCGGTCAAGTGCTTCTGCTCGGCGCTGAATCCGCGCGCGATATACGTCGCCCCGCCGGCCAGCGCCAGGGAGATGGGATTCAGCGGCGACTCGATGCTTCCAAAGGGCATACTCTTGGTCTTCATTCCCAGCCGGCTGGTCGGCGAGGTCTGGCCGGTGGTGAGGCCGTAAATCTGGTTGTCCATCACGATATAGAGAAGATCGACATTGCGCCGCATCGTGTGCATAAAATGATTGCCGCCGATGCCGAAGCCGTCGCCGTCCCCTCCCGTCACCAGCACGGTCATGGCGTGGTTGGCCAGCTTCATGCCGGTAGCCACAGCCAGCGAGCGGCCGTGCAGCGTGTGCATGCCGTAGGTCTCGATGAAGCCGGGAAAGTTGGAGGAGCATCCGATGCCGCTGATGGTGACGACCTCGTGGTTCGGTATCTGCAGCTCGACCAGAGCCTTCTGCACCGCGGCAAGAACGCCGAAATCCCCGCAACCGGGGCACCAGTCGGGATCGACCTTGCCTTTGAAGTCGGCCATCGTCAGCGCTTTTGGAGTTGCTACATCCGTCGCCATCTCTGAATTCTCCTTCGGAGCTGGAGGACTTTGGAAATCCGGTCCCCCGAACCACCGCATTTTTCTATTCCCTGATTGCCAGGCCGTAATGTCTAAACCATAATTTCGTGCGCGGGCACGGAGAGCGTGGCGCGGCCCGCGAGCTGCTCCCGCACCGCTTCCACGATGTGGTGCGGCATGAACGGCTCGCCATCGTACTTGCGGATGTGTCCGTCCGGCGTGAAGCTGGTCTCGCTGCGCAGGTAGCGGGCGAACTGACCGCTGAAATTGTTCTCGACAATGATGGTGCGCCGGGCGCCCTTCAGCAGCTTCAGGATCGCCTCGCCGTGCAGCGGAACCAGCCAGCGGATCGGGAGATGATTGGCCGAGATTCCCTCGGCGCGCAGCAGTTCGCAGGCCTCGTCGATCACCCCATAGGTCGAGCCCCATCCGATCAGCGTGACCTCCGCGTCTGCGGGTCCCCGGAGAACCGGCGGGGGCGTCAAGGCCGCCAATCCATCCATCTTGCGCATGCGCTTCTCCATCATGGCGCGCCGCTTTACGGTGTTCGTGTACTCATCGCTGATGAGCACTCCATCTTCGTCGTGCTCGTCGCTGGAGACGGTGTGGGTGTAGCCCGGAAGCCCGGGAATGGCGCGGGGCGAAACCCCGCTTTCGGTGATCTTGTATCGCTGGTAGGCGGCATGCTCGCCCGACCCGTTCGAGGCGATCAGTTCGCCCCGGTCGATCGCGGGATAGAAGTCAAGCTCTTCGGGGGCGACGCTGAGCCGGCCCTCGGCGAGCAGCAGGTCGCAGAGCACGATGCCCGGGCATTGAAACCGGTCGCACAGGTTGAATATTTCGGGAATCAGCGTGAAGCAGTCGCCGATGTCCAGGGGCGCGGCCACCACCCGCGGATAGTCGCCGAAGGCCGCGCCCAGCGCCTGCCAAAGATCGCCCTGTTCGGTTTTGGTGGGAACCCCGGTGGACGGACCCGCGCGCTGGCAATTGATGACCACAACCGGAATTTCGGCCTGAGCGGCGAGGCCAAGGCCTTCGCTCATCAGGGCGAAGCCTCCACCCGAGGTGGCGCACATGGCGCGGACCCCGGCGTGGGCGGCGCCGATGGCCATATTGATCACGCCGATTTCGTCCTCCACCTGCCGCACCATGATTTCCGCCTTGCGGGCATGGTCCGCCATCCAATGCAGGACGCCGGTGGAAGGGCTCATGGGATAGGCGCAATAAAACTTTACCCCCGCCGCCGCTCCGCCCATGGCCATCGCCGCGTTGCCGCTCAGCACGGCGTACCGAGTCTCCGTCATGGGCAGCGGCCAGGCGAAGGGCTTGAAGCTCTGGGCGGCGTACTCATATCCGGCCCGGGCGAGATTTACGTTTTCGTCGATGACCGACTGTTCCTTTTTGCGGAACTGTTCGGCCAGCACGCTCTCCAGCGAGGCGAAACCGACCCCCATCATGCTGAGAGCGGCGCCGATGGCCAAGGTATTCTGGGCCACCTTGTTACGCGAAATGTCGGCGAGCTTCGAGACCGGGATCGGGCAGAGCTGCACTCCCGGAGCCGGGACTCCGGGTCGAATGGAGTCCGAATTGTACAGGCAGGCCGCCCCGGCAGACAGCAAGCCGAGATGGCGATCCATCGTGTCCTGATTGAGCGGAATCAGCAGATCGAGGCGATCTCCCATATTGGAGATCTTGTCGGGGCCGGTGCGAATGGTAAGGAAGGTGTGGCCGCCCCGAATGATGGACTGGTAAGCGTTATAGGCGTTCAAGTGAAGGCCGCGGCGGCTGAAAACGCGGGCGAAGATATCGCCGGGGGTCGCAACGCCCTGACCGGCTGCGCCTCCAATCCCCAACGCGAACGACTGCTTCATGAAGGTCCCTCCGGGCCGGAACGCCTGGTTTGACCCCCCAGCGCCAGCCGTCTGTCGAGCAAATAAATTCTACGGCCCGCAGAAGTCGGCAGGCAAGTAACGGGTCCAAATTGCTTATCCACTTCCCTCCTCGACGCAGTTTGTAAGCGCCGCGTCCGCCCCGTTGCCCCCTTTGCGCTGTCGCACGGGAACACTCACGCCGCCTTCGACAGAAGGGTGCGTCTTCTCTCTCGATGGAGGTGGAGCAACCTGCAACCGCTTTGCGGGGCGGAGCCGAGCATCGACCGACCCGCAAACCCGATTTGCTTTACACTCATCGCCGGGCGAAGCGCAGAGCTGCCGCCTCTGCGCCGCAGTGCGGCGTCGAATGTCGCTCATACCGCCGTATCCGATTCCCGCAATCCGGGGAACTCGCTCGAAAGGTTCGAACAATCGCTTCTCGAAGGAGCCATGGGAACTATGAGACACAGGCAGGATTCCGGTTTCGTGCGCGGTTCTTTGGGGCGCGCGCTTCTGGCGGCGTTCTTCGCCGCCATCGCCGTCCAGGCCCAGGTTTCCGGTAACCCGGCGCCCGCCGCCCGCCAGCCCGAGGCGCGGCAGCCTGCTCCTCCGCCGCCGGTCCCGGTCGGCGCAAACGCCTACCGGAACGAGCAGCCCTCCGGGCCGACCAATTGCAAAGGCTGCTTCCCGGTGACTCCGGCGGGTCAGGGGCCTAACCAGGAAGCGGGACTGCCGCAGCCCGCGTCGCCAGGTCCGCCGGGTACGCCCGCGCCGCCCAATCCTCTTCCCTACGATCTGCTGCTGCAAAACGGTCATGCGATCGACGCCAAAAACCACATCGACCGCAGGATGGATGTGGCCATCAAAGACGGCAGGATCGCGGCGGTGGCCGAGCATCTGGACTCCAAGGACGCGGCCAAGACCATCGACGTAAGCGGGTACTATGTAACACCCGGCCTGATCGATATCCATACCCACGACTACGCTTCTCCGGGAGAAGCGCACTCCTACGCCGGAGACTATGGCCTTTGGCCGGACGGATTTACCTTTCGCAACGGCGTTACCACCATCTGCGACGCCGGCAGTTCGGGCTGGCGCAATTTTGAGGACTTCAAGGAACACATCATCGATCGGGAGCAGACGCGGGTGCTGGCATTCGTGAATATCGTGGGGGCGGGCATGCGCGGCAATCGCTTCGAAGACAATCTCGACGACATGCAGATGGTTCCCACCGGATATATGGCGCTGCGCTATCCCGACACCATTATCGGCATCAAGAGCGCGCACTTCTCCGGACCGGAATGGACGCCCTACACCCAGGCCGTCGGGGCGGGCAACATCGCTCACATCCCGGTCATGATCGACTACGGCGCCAACCGCGTCGAACGCCCCCTCTACGACCTGATGACGAAATATCTCCGTCCCGGCGACATTTACACCCACGCCTATTCCGGATTGCGCGGCGAACAGGACCCCATGACCCTGGGGCCCTCCAGGGCTCTGATTGAAGGACGGGCGCGGGGAATCTACTTTGACGCCGGAACCGGCGGCGGCAGCTTCCGCTTCCGCGTCGCCGTGCCCCTCATCAAGGCCGGTTTTCTGCCCGACTCGCTTTCCACCGATCTGCACGCCAGCAGCATGAACTCCAGCACCAAGGACATGCTCAACGTCATGAGTAAATTCATGGCGATGGGACTGACCCTGCAACAGGTGGTGGCCGCCACCACCTGGCATCCCGCGCAAGAGATTCGGCGGCCGCAGCTTGGCAACTTATCGGTGGGCGCCCCGGCGGATGTCGCGGTGCTCGGCGAGGAGCATGGAAAATTCGGCTTCCTGGACATGGATAACACGAAGATGATGGGCGATACACGGATCGTGGCCCAGTTGACGATTCGGGCGGGAAAAATCGTCTACGACCTGAACGGCATCTCCATGGACCCGTGGAACGATCTGCGCCCTTCCAGCAATCCGCGGATCGCATCCCACTGGACCCAGTTTCCACCCCGCCCTCCCTTGCCGGATCAGCTCACTCCGCGGCGTCCTGCGGCGCAGCAGTAATCTTCCGGCCCCGTTCCCCGGGCGCATCCGATTCGAATGCGCCCGGGGAACGGGACACTTCGACGGCAAGCGGAGCTGAGGCGGCGTGCGGCGGATGCGGCGCCGGGTCCAGCCGACGGCCCGGCCGGCGAATACGCGGAACGAATACGCTGAAGAGGG
>JAJYZK010000228.1 GCA_021799945.1 Acidobacteriota bacterium | reverse complement strand
GATCAAGCCGACGCTCTATCGCCAGAACCACATTTACCCGATGGGCAATACCGGCATGCAGGTGGACTTCGTCAATCCGACCACCATGGTCTTCGGGCAGACGGGAGCGCTCAAGAATGCTCTGGACGCGCGAGACGGGATGGCCCCCAGCCTCCTGAACAACAGCGATATGTTCAGCCAGATGAAGTCCGTCGACAGCGAAGCGGTATGGAGCATTCTGGATCAGCAGGGAACCCAGACCATGATGCGTTCCGTGCTCGGCGACGCCTCGCAACTTACCGACTTCGACGCGGTGAAGAAGCAGCTGCTCAACTCCCGCTACTCCATGAGCTTCGACAACGGAGTGAAGTTTGAGTTGGACGTAGTTACTCCCGATACAATCTCGGCGGCGACGATGGCCTCGCTGCTGAACGCGGCCGCCCTCTATAAAAAGATGAGCGGCACGGACACGGAGAAGCAGGCCATCGACAACACCACGATCAATTCGAGCGGAGGGACGCTGGATGTCAGCTTTGCCTCCTCCGACAGCGAATTCGCCAGCCTCTTGCGCTCGGATCTGTTTCAGTCGGTGGTGAAGTAAGCGCCGCCGGGGAGACTCGGCGCCTTGCTTCGCGGCGCAACGCGCCGGCGATTGTGAGGGATCGACGACCAGAATCGACGACCTGAATCGAAGATCCGGGGCCAACCATCTGGGGCCAACGATCGCTCCGTGTTCCCGCGCCTCATTGACCCGGGCCGGAGAGCTGCTGACTCCAGGTAACCTGACTTCGGTCATCGACCGTAAGCGTGAGCGTTCCCTGCTGGCCTTTCGCGACCTGAGGCCCCTTCGACACGTGGCTATGCCCCCGGACATCGCTAAATTGGAAGGTGAGCGGTCCGCTTCCCTGAATGGCGAATTCATAGCGGTAACGCCCCCCCGGCGCGAGACTGTCGGCGCCAAAGCTGGCGTAAGGGTAATCGAACTCAAGCAGATGAATCTCCGGGCCGCGATTCACGATGGTGGCGTCCACAATCGGGGTGCGGCAACCGGCCAGCGCCGAAGGCAGAGCGAAAAGGGTGAGGGTCAGCATCCGGCGAATCGAGATCACAGGATCGTCTTGCGCTCCAGGATGCGGGCGGTGAGAACGACGCCGGTCTGGTCGTTGTGCAGGGTGAGCGGGAAGGCCAGCACATTCCAGACCCAGGCTTCGCCTTTGCGGGGCAGATTGAGAAGGCCGCGGTAGGTGCGGTCGATGTATGTCTCGCGCCGTTCGGCCACCGTGCGCAGCGTCTCTTTCCAATCCGGAGCAAGTTCCGGCATCTCCAGGAAGAGGTTCCTTCCGGGAAACCAATCCCGGGGCCGCTCCAGCAGGCGCGCGCACGCCTCGTTCACGTAGACCCAGTTTCCTTCGGCATCCATGATCTCCAGCACCACGTCATCGCCCATGGCCATGCTGATGCGGGAGTAAAAAAAGTCGCGAGCGTCCACCACCACCGGCCGGCCGCGGTATTTGGATTCGAAGGAACGCAGCGCGGAGAGAAGGTCGTCAATGGAGCTGTAGCCCTTGAGCAGGTGCATGTCTTCCATGCCCCCGAAACGGCGCTCCAGGGTGGCGGAGAGAATGATGATGGGCACTTCCGGCCGGCGGCGGCGCAGGCTGGCCGCAACGTCGGTGCCGAACTGGCCGCGGCCTAGATGATAATCGAGCACCGCGATGTCGATGGAGTCCAGCAGCGTCTCGGCCTCCTCAATGCTGGCCGCCGTTTCGGTGAGGTAACCGTATTTGCGCAGGATATTGGAGCGGAGCAGCAGGTTTTCCGGGTCATCGTCCAGCAGCAGCACGCGAATCGGGTCAGCAAGGATCTGCCGAGGCCCTCCGCCCTCTTGTTCGGCCACCCTCGTTGAGCCGCTCGCCGGGGGATCGTTGCAGTCTGCCATAAGAGTTCCTGAGATGCCCGTCGCCTGCTCCCTGCGGCCGGGAAGACGGGAAAATGCGCGCTTCCGGATCAGATCCGAGACCAGATCCAAGATCAGATCCAAGCAATTCGATGCAATTCCATCCGTATCGCAGGCCCGATTTCCGTCCAGCGCTCTCTCCCTTGGCTCATGTCCTGCTTCGGTTCCTGCTCCGGCCCGGAGCGCCATTTCTGGCGAAGACTGCCGCGGGCTGGAGTTTTTCAGGCATCCCGGCCGGTTGTCGAATCGAGCGCTGCCGGTCTTCTCTGTATCTGACGCAGAACGTCGGGCAAGCGGTTAAACAAGGTGACGGCGCGAAGCCAGCGCCGATGATCGGTAGCCGGCGATCCGCTCATCACCCGGCCCGCGGGAATATCTCCGTGGGTTCCGGACTGAGCGGTGATCACCACGCCGTCGCCCACATTGCAGTGGCCGGCGACTCCGGCCTGTCCGGCGAGCAGGCAGTTCCTGCCGATTCGCGTGGAGCCGGCAAGCCCAACCTGGGCGCAAAGCAACGTGTGGTCGCCGACCCGGGAGCCGTGCCCCACCTGGACCAGATTGTCGATTTTCACGCCGGCCCCGATCCGCGTGCTGCCGACGCTGGCCCGGTCGATGCAGGAGTTGGCCTGCACCTCGACATCGTCGCCGGCAATCACCGGCCCGGATTGAAGGATCTTGCGCCAAGTCCCGTCCTGCTGTTTGGCGAAGCCGAAGCCGTCGGAGCCGACCACGGCGCCATTCTGCAGAACGACTCCGTCGCCTAGGCGGCAGCCCTCACGCACCACCGCATGGGCGTGGGCGAAGAAACGGGCGCCGATCTTCACATCGGGATAGATGACGGTGTGCGGCAGCAGAATCGCTTCCGCGCCGATCGCCACCCTCGCTCCAACGACCACAAAGGCTCCAATATGCGCATCCGGGGCGACGGCGGCGCTGGGGTCGATGACCGCCGTGGGATGAATGCCGGGCGGGTAGAGCGGCGCCTGGTAGAAAAGCTCGATGGCCTGGGCGAAGGCCAGATAGGGATTGGGGGTCCGCAGCGCAGCCACTGGAATTTGTGGAAAGTCTTCGGTGACGAGCACCGCCCCGGCGCGCGTGGTCCTGGCGTAGGGCGCATATTTCGCGTTGGCGATGAAAGTGAGTTGGCCGGGTCCGGCCTCCTCGATGCCTTCGACTCCAGTGATCTCCAGTTCCGGATCGCCGTCGCATACGGCGCCCAGACGCTGAGCGATCTGAGCAAGCTTCATCCCATAGATTGTACCGGAGCCCGTCCGGGCCGGCGGCGCTCCCGCCGGGCTCATTCCGCGGAGCCGGCCTCGCGGAACAGGCTCTCCTGCAGCGGCGCGGCGCCCGCGGCCGCACGGCGGGCGCCGCCGGTGCGGACCACTGCCAGGATCTCCATGGAAGTCACGGCCTGCCGGGGAATGAAGATCCGCTGCGTATTCGACCGCGGATCGGGAGGGACAAGGAACAACCCGTCGCCTTCGAGCAGCGTGGCATCGTTCTGCGCCAATCCCTCCAGGCTGTCCTTGTCCCGGAGCTGCACCCGGATCCACAGGCCCTCCGCTCGCGGTCTGCTGTGAAACCTCTTTCGCAACAGTCTTTCCGGCTGATCGGTCTCACTCAGGTTGAACTCCCGCACATAGCAGATCCATTTGACCTCGGAGAGCGGCAGGGCGATCAGCTTGCCGGCGAGGTCGAGGACGCCGACCGCGCTGCCGGGCGACGGGGGAGAGACGGACAGGTAGCCGCAGATCCAGTCGCGGTTGAACTTTCGAACGATAACCTTTTTATGGCCGCCGCCCATAGCAGTGTCCCGAACCAGGAGAACTGCGGTTGGTCCCCACATTGCCCCGATTGTGGCCCTGATTCTTGCCCTGATTGTTTCATGGATCGCCGGAGGGACTGCGGCAGAGGAGAACGGGACGGAACCTGGGAGTCCGGGCGGGCCTCGCTCCGCCGCCGGCCGAGTCAGGGTTCCGCAGGTCCGGGCCCCGTGCGGACCCAAGAAACGCAGCGTTTGTTGTGCAAAAATCTAGCCATATCCAGCGTTCTTATGCTACCCTAGCTCTTTGTGCATTGCCGCCGATATTCCCTAAGATATTGCCAGAAAGCATCTTAGCGGCGTGCAGGCACATGGGTGGAGCTGCGCGCAAGCATGCCCGATTATATTTACCTGCTCGAAAATCGCCTCTCGCGACATCAACAAAACGCTCTAGCCCAGATCCGCCAGGCAGCCCGCGGCGCTGGAATGACCGTCTTTCTGGTCGGGGGCGCGGTGCGCGACCTGGCCAGCGGGTCGCCCGTCCGCGATCTTGATATAGCGGTTCATGGAAATGCTCTTAAATTAAAGAAAAAGATACTGCAAGATGGGGCCGAGCTTTGGGGCGAGCACGAGGCGTCGCGGACCCTCTTTCTGCATTTCCCGGTGGGTGTCCGGGTCGAGCTTTCCAGCACCCGTTCGGATGAATATCCCAAGCCTGGTCATCCGGTTCACCACTGGGCGGGCATCCAGGAGGATCTTCGCCGCCGCGACTTCACGGCGAACGCAATGGCCCTTTCGCTCAACGAGCATTCCTATGGCTTGCTGATCGATCCGCTGAACGGGATGGCGGACATCGAAGGCCGGCTCCTGCGGCTGACCGGCAGTTATGGCTTTCTGGAGGATCCGGCGCGTTTGATCCGGGCGACGCGCCTGGCGGCCCGTCTGGGCTGGGATCTGGAGGAGCGGACCCGGGCGCGCTACCAGGCGGCCAAGGACGAAAACGCCATCGCCGAGCTTTCCGCCTTTCAAAGAGGGTACGAGTTGGAGGAGATCGCCCACGAGGAGGATGGCCTGAAGGCGCTAGCCGCGCTCCAGGCGGAAGGCTGGATGGAGCGCCTGGATCCCGCTTGGACGACGGCGCAGGTGGACACCGCCGGCTTGGAGCAGATGCATCGGTTTCTCACCCGGCTGCAGATGCAGAATATCTTCCCGGACACCTCGGCGACCTCCATGCAATATCTCACGGCAAAAATGGCCCCGAAACATGTCGCCGCCCTGAAGCATATGTTTGTGCGGCCCGGCTTCGTCGCGGAGTGGGAGCGTCTGGAGACCGCGGCGAAGGACTTCGGCAGGCAGCTCGCCGCCAAGGATTCGAGCCGGCCCTCGGTTGCCTGGAATCTCTTCCATTCGGCCGACCCGCAGGCCGTTCTTTGGCTGGGATTGACCTCGAAGTCGGCCGCCGTTCAGGCCCGGTACGACGATTTGTTCAATGCCTGGCCAGCGGCCCGGCAGAAGGTTCCGACTCCCCTCCTGCTGGAGCTTCGGATCACTCCCGAGCTTCCCATTTACGAGCAGGTGCTGCACCAGCTTTTCCTGGCCACCATTGATGGAAAAGTGGAGACCGAGGAGCAGTTGCGCGCATTTCTGGAGCCGCATTCTCCTCCTGCGCCGCCGCCGCCGGTCATTGCGCGGAGAAGTCGCGCCTCGCGCAAATCCGGAGAAGCGAAAATCAAAGCCGCCGAACTGGTTGAAGAGGATGAAGTATCCTTCGGCGAACACCTGGAGCAGGAGGACTTTCCCGCGAGCGAAGAGCGGGAAGAAGAACGTGTGCCGGTGCGGGCAGGCGGGGACAAAGGGGGCGGTCGCAAGTCGCCGGTCTCCGCCACGACGCCGGCGATTCACGAGCAGGCGCCAGCCGGAGCGGCTGAAGTCCTGCCCGCGAAACCGGCGCCGCCGGGCGGCACGATGAAAGCGGTCAAAGCGCCTGCGCCGCCGA
>JAJYZK010000227.1 GCA_021799945.1 Acidobacteriota bacterium | reverse complement strand
CCCCTCCGCATTCTGGCGGGCGCACCGCTCCTATGTGGTCAACATCAACCACATCAAGGAAGTGGTTCCATGGTTCAAGAGCAGTTACCAATTACGCATGGACGACCGCAAGCATACGGAAGTTCCCGTCAGCCGCAGCCAGACGCGCCGGCTGCACGAGCTGTTCAAGCTGTAGGGCCGCCCGGCGAAGCCGTCAATCGTAGCGTTCCGTCAGTCGTAGCGTTCGAAGATCACCTGCTTGCGATGCCAGCCCAGCGACGTCAGCCGCTCCCGGTTCGCCGCAACCATCTCGTTCAACCCGCAGATATACGCGTAGGCGCCGAAGGTCGCGCCCTCTTTCGGCGGCTCCGGCTGCGGAGCGCAGCAGGGATTCTGTTCGACGATCCGGGCGACGAGATCCTGCACGTAGCCCCGCGAGCCTGTCCAGGTCTGGTCCGCCCGGCTCAGAGTGGTCAGATAGTGGAAATTGGGCCGCTCGGCGGCAACCTTCTCAAAATAACTCCGGTAGTACAGCTCGGTTTCATGGCGCGTGCCGTAAACCAGCCAGATGCTCCGGCCTTCGCTGCGGTCTTCCCCGCTCTCCGGAAAGAGACGCTGAACAAAGCTGCGCATCGGCGCCACCCCCGTTCCGGTGGCGATAAAGATGCTTTGCGTCAACGGACTGCGCAGAACGAAATGACCGTGCGGGCCGTGGAACTTTACCGTCTGCCCTTGCTCGAGATCGCATAACAGATTGGAAAAGAACCCGCCCTGCACGCGGTTGACGCAAAGGTCGAAGTGGTTGGAGCGTTGCGCCGAGGCGATGGAATAGGCTCGCGTCTGCTGCTTGCCCTTCTGATCCGGAGCCACCATCGAAACAAACTGACCGGATTCGAAGGGAAAATCATCCAGGTCTTCGATGGTGAATTCCAGGTGGTAGCATTGCTGCGGATCGGAGAGGAGAAGCTTCCGCGCTAGCCGGGCGGTATAAAGTCTTCGCTCCAAGACGGCTACCGGAGCAGGCGCCCGGCGCCTGGGTGAGGAGTGAGCCCGAGCTGCAAAATCGTCATTGGTGTTCCATCCCTCCGCTGTTCTGCGATCCGATGTCTGATCGTCTCGCCTTTTATTCCACGCTATTCCACGGTGACCGATTTGGCCAGGTTGCGGGGCTGGTCGACGTCGCAGCCCCGCCGCACGGCGATATGATAGGCCACCAATTGCAGTGGAACAACTTCAAGCAGCGGAGTCAAGAGCTCGGGGGCTGCGGGCACGTAGACCACATCTTCCACCAGGGGGCGGATCTCCTCGTCGCCCTCCGTGGCGATGGCGATCACCCGGCCGGAGCGCGCCGCGACTTCCTGGATGTTCGATAGGGTCTTCTCATAGCGCAGCATCGAACTCGGGTTTCGCGGGTCTCTGGTGGCCAGCACAATCACCGGAAGCGATTCGTCGATCAGGGCGTTCGGCCCGTGCTTCATCTCCCCGGCCGGGTATCCCTCCGCATGGATGTAGGACACCTCCTTCATCTTCAGCGCGCCTTCGAGGGCGATGGGGAAGTGAATCCCGCGGCCGAGAAAGAGAAAGTCGGCGGCGGTCGAGAAGGTTCTGGCCAGGCGCAGGCATTGTGCGTCCCGCAATCGCAGGATCTCTTCGATTTTTCCCGGAATCCGGCTGAGCTCCTCCACCAGCGCAAAGCTCTCCGCTCCGGAAATCGCAGACCGCTTCTGCGCCAGGTGAAGCGCGAACAGCAACAGGGCGGTGAGCTGCGAAGTAAAGGCTTTGGTGGAGGCCACGCCGATCTCGGGCCCGGCGTGGGTATAGATCGCGCCATGCGCCTCCCGCGTGATCATGGAGCCGACGACGTTGCAGATGGCCACGGTCATCGACCCCTTGGCGATCATCTCCCGCTGCGCGGCCAGCGTGTCGGCGGTCTCGCCGGACTGAGTGATGAGCAGGCCGAGAGCGCCGGGATCGCCGATCGGGTCGCGATAGCGGTACTCGCTCGCGTAGTCCACCTCGGCGGGCAGGCGGGCCAGCCGCTCGATCATATATTTGCCGGCCAGGGCGGCATGCCAGCTCGTGCCGCAGGCCGCGATATTGATCTGCGATGCGTCGCGGAGCTGCCGGTCGGCGATCTTCATCTCGCCCAGGAAGACTTCTCCCGTATCCAGCGAGACGCGGCCCAGGGTGGTGTCCCGAACGGCCCGCGGCTGCTCAAAGATCTCCTTGAGCATGAAATGTTTGTAACCGCCCTTTTCGGCCTGAATCGGATCCCACTGGATGGTCTGGAATTGCGGCGGGCGCGGACGCCCGGCCAGATCGGTGCAACGGATCCCCTCCCGGGTGAGCACGGCGACCTCGCCATCGGCCAGGAAATGCATTTTCCGGGTGTGTTGCAGGATGCCGGGGACATCCGAAGCCACGAAATATTCTCCCTCGCCCAAGCCCAGCACCGCCGGCGGGCCGTTGCGCGCCGTCACGATCTTGTCCGGCTCGCCGGCGGAGAGCACGCTCATCGCATAGGCTCCGGTCAGCCTGGAGGCCGCCATCCGCACCGCATCCTCCAGCGGCATTCGCTCTCCGCTCTCGCCGGCCGAGCGCAGAATCTCTTCCACCAGGTGGGCAATCACTTCGGTGTCGGTTTCGGTGACGAACCGGTGGCCCTGTCCGCCCAGCTCGTGCTTCAGGGCAAGATAGTTCTCCACGATGCCGTTGTGGACCACCACGATGCCTCCGGAGCAGTCGCGGTGAGGATGCGCATTTTCTTCCGTGGGCCTGCCGTGGGTGGCCCAGCGGGTATGCCCAATGCCGTAAGTGCCCTGGATCGGGCTCCGGCTGAGGGTCTCCTCCAGGTTGCGCAGCTTGCCCGGCGCCCGGCGCAGCTCGAGCGGGCGGCCCGGCGAGCCGACGGCGATGCCGGCGGAGTCGTAACCGCGGTACTCCAGCCGGCGCAGGCCTTCGAGAATGATCGGCACAACCTCTCGCCGTCCGACGTAACCCACGATGCCGCACATAGGATCTCAATTGTAGCGGGCCGCGCGGGCCCGTCCCATGGCGAATCGGTGGGGTTACTCCTCCAGCCGATAGGTGAACTCTTCGATCACCGGATTGGTCAGCACTTCGCTGGCGATGCGCTCAACCTGGCGGCGGGCCGCGCCGGCATCCAGGTCGTCCTGGAGCGTCAACTCGAAATACTTGCCCTGGCGGACCTCGCTGACGCCGGTATACTGCATCCTCTTCAGCGCTCCGTGGATCGTCTGCCCCTGCGGATCCAGGACGGTGCGCTTCAGCGCGACAAAAACCTTGGCCTTCATGGAGGCCGATTATAAATGGGCGCGGAGCCCGCGGCGCCCGCCGCGAGCGGGGGTGACGTCATCGGGCGAAGAAAGTCAGGGGAATGGAGCTTGCCAGGGCCTGCATGCCGGCGTCGTTGGGATGCAGCCAATCCGCGCTGGCGTACTCCTTCCGCATGCGCAGAGGATCGGAGGGATCCTGCACCGCCCGGTCGAAGTCGGCCACCGCGTCGAAGTTGCCCGGGGCGCGGATCCAGGCGTTGACCGATTCGCGGATCGTCTCTTTTTGCGCGGTATAGTAGCCCGGATAGGCCGTTCCCTTGAAGGGCAACAGCGTCGCGCCCATGACCGGGATCCCATGCTCGCGGGCGCGGGAGACGATCTGCGCCAGCCCGGTCTCGATCTGCGCTGCGGTCACCGCGCTGTCGGCGGGAACGCCGCCGGAGCCCGGCTGCCCGATGTCGTTGATGCCCAGCAATACGATCAGATATCGGACGCCGGCCAGCGCGAGCACATCCCGATCCATCCGAGCCAGAGCGTTGAGGCCGAAGGCCGGTCCCACCGGGCCCTGGCCGTCATGCAGGATCCTGTTTCCGCTGATCCCCGCATTGGCTACGGCCAGTTCGATGCCGGCGGCCCGGAGACGCGCGGCCAGCAGGTCCGGCCAGCGGCGGTTGCTATCGGCCGTGGAATGGACGCCATCGGTAATGGAATCGCCGAAGGCCGCCACCGCGCCGCCCGCCGGCCTCGCCGGCTGCACTTCCACCTCCGTCAAAAACGGCCAGGATTCGATCTTGCGCGCTGCACGCAGGGAAGCGGCGCCGGCCTGGTTGCCGGGCGCCGTGTAGGAGGTCTGCAAAGCCGTCACGTGCACTGTCTCCGTCCCGCTGCGGCCATCGGTTTCAAAGCTAATGGCAAGATCCCGGTTGCCGGCGACCGGCATGGCGACGGGATCGCTCAGAACATCCGCTCCCGCGGGAATTTCGATCCCGGCATTGCGACGGAAGAGCGCAGGCATGCCGCCGCCCTGCGTGGCGTCCCCACCGGAGGAGACGGCGATCCGGGCGTTGCGGACCTCCAGAGGCTCTTTGCCGAAGGCATTGGAGAGCCGGATGCGAACCGCCCGGCCGCCCAGGCTCAGGTGCACGACCTCACGGAGCGTCTGCTCCGGAACGGCGGAAGCGGGAGGCTGGAGATCGGGCGGCGCGGCCTGGAAGGCGGGCTGCATGGAGGGGCTGGCCGCCCAGGAGGCCACCCAGGAAGCCGCCACCCATCCGGTTTTTTGCTGCGCGCAGGCCGGCGGCGCCGGGGCGGACGCGCAGGCGGCCAAGGCAATGGCCAGGCATGAGCGCAATTGTGGCACGATCGTTCTCCTGAAAGCTGGAAGCGGACCGCTCGAGGAAGATTCCGCGCCGCGGCCAGCTTCCAGCAAGAGCCTACACCCCAGCCCTGTTCGGGTCACCATCGGTGCGGTTCGCCCCTCCGCGCCCGCGCAGAGGGAGAACAGAGGGCGAAATGAAGGATTTTGTGACGCATCCTTCGGGAAGGCGTACAGTGATTCGCAGATTTTGTTCCCAACAATGAGGAGGCTTCTATGCCAAAGCCTTTCATCATTCTTTCCCTTTCCGCCCTGGTGCTGGTCTGGGCATCCCGGTTGCAACCCCAAACCCAAACCGCCGCTCCGGCTGCTCCTGCCTCTCCGCCGGCCGCAGAGAAGATACCCGCGGACGCCGTCAATGCTGTCAACCCCGTCACTCCAACTCCCGAGTTGCAGGCGCGGGCCAAGAAGATCTATGGCTACGACTGCGCCATGTGCCACGGCGCCGATGGCGACGGGTCGGGCGATGTAGCGAAGGGCCTGAAGACCAAGGTGCCGGATTTTCGCGATCCCAATACGTTCAAAGGGCAGACGGACGGCGAACTCTTCTACATCATCAAGAACGGGAAAGGGGAAATGGACGGGGAGGGCGCGCGCGCCAAGCCCGAGGAGACCTGGACCCTGGTGCGCTATGTGCGCTCGTTCGCAACCCCGCAGTCGAGCGCCGCGCAGCAGCCGAAATAACGCGATCGGGCCCGGGCTTCCATCCCTGGTTTCACGCCGGTTTCACGCCCGGCCCCGGAAGCCGGGGCCTTTTGCGCTGTCTCGTCCGGCGATCGAGCCTCCGCCGGCCGCCGCCAGAGGGGGATTCCAATCAGACTTCAAGGGCAATAACATACAGGTTCAACCAATGGAGATATTGTGATTCCTATTTCTCTGCCCTATATCTATGGTCTCGCAACCGCGCTCATTCCCTTGCGCTCCATCGGAACAGGCGCACCCCTCAAGGACTCGATTTACGTTTTGTGGAACGCGGAGAATGCGCTCAATGCATTTCTTACCCAGAGCGTGTATTCCACGAGTCTGAAGGCTACTGTGGCTCCTGGAGCAGAACTCCTAGCGGCCATAAAAAAACTGACCACCGATGCGAACAAAGAGCGGGAAATAGATTTTC
>JAJYZK010000226.1 GCA_021799945.1 Acidobacteriota bacterium | reverse complement strand
GCGCCGGACTGCCCTGCTCCCGCGCAACCGGCCGAGCGGAAAACCATCGCCGCCGGGCAAAGCCTGGCCGAGCTGTTGCGGAGCGCCTTCGGCTTTTCCCACTTTCTGCCGAATCAGGAGGAGGTATGCGGCGCGGTGACGGCGGGCAAGGATGTGCTGCTGGTGATGCCCACCGGTTCCGGCAAGTCACTCTGCTACCAGCTCCCCGGACTGGCGCGGGGAGGGACAACGCTGGTCGTCAGCCCGCTGATCGCCCTGATGGACGATCAGGCGCGGAGCCTGAAGTCCAAAGGCTTCGCGGTGGAGCGCATCCATTCCGGGCGGGAGCGCGAGAGCGCCCGGAGGGCCTGCGCCGAGTATCTGGGGGGACGGTTGCAGTTTCTATTTATCGCGCCGGAGCGGCTGCGGGTTCCGGGCTTCGCCGAAATGCTGGCGAAAAGGAAACCGCAACTGATCGCAATCGACGAGGCGCACTGCATCTCGCAATGGGGTCATGACTTTCGTCCGGATTACCGCATGGTGGGGGGCTACCTGCCGGCGCTGCGGCCGGCGCCGGTGATCGCCCTGACCGCGACGGCCACGCCGGTGGTGCAGCGGGATATCGCGGCGCAACTGGGCCTGAACGCCGCCTCCCACTTTATTCACGGCTTCCGCCGCGAGAATATCGGAATCGAGGTCGTGGCGGCCGCGCCTTCCCGGCGGCCGCGGATCATCCTTGAAATTCTGCTCGACGCCGGGCGCAGACCGGCGATCGTCTACGCCCCGACGCGCAAGCAGACGGAAGCGCTGGCGGCGGAGATTTCCCGGGATCTTCGCGCCGCCGGCTACCACGCCGGGCTGGACGCCGAGCGGAGACGCCGGGTGCAGCAGGACTTCATGGAGGGAAGGCTGGAGGTCATCGTCGCCACCACCGCCTTTGGCATGGGCATCGACAAACCCGACGTCCGCACCGTCGTCCACGCCGCCAGCCCCGGCAGCCTCGAAGGGTATTACCAGGAGATCGGCCGGGCGGGAAGAGACGGAAAACCCAGCCGCGCGGTCTTGATGTATTCCTACGCCGACCGCCATGCGCACGACTTCTTTTTCAGCCGGGATTATCCCGAAGTCGAACTGCTGGATCGGGTAGCGGACAGGCTGCGGACCGAAGCGCAGCCCAAGGAAGAGATTCGCAAGGCGCTCAAAATGGACCAGGAGGTCTTCGATCGGGTGCTGGAGAAGCTCTGGGTGCATCGGGGAGCATCGCTGGACGCCGCAGAAAACGTAAGCTGCGGCGACCGCTCCTGGCGGGAATCCTATCTTCAAGTCGGCGAGCAGCGGCGCGCCCAGGTCGATCGGATGATCCGGTTCGCCGAAGGCAGCCAATGCCGCATGGTCTCGCTGGTGCGCCATTTCGGAGACGAATCGGATCGCGCCGGGGGCTGCGGCCTTTGCGACTTCTGCGACCCGGCCGGATGCATCGCCCGGAAATTCCGCCCGGCGACCGCATTGGAGCGTTCGATTGCGGAAAAGATTCTTCAGGCATTGCGGCCGCTCGCCGCCCGCTCCACCGGCAAGCTTTATGCCGAGATCTGTCCGGCCGAGGAGATCGTTCGGGATGACTTCGAAGAGATTCTGGGGGCCATGGCCAGGGCCAAACTGCTGGCCTTCGCCGACGCGGCATTCGAAAAAGAGGGAAAATCGATCGCCTATCGCACGGTCAGCCTGACCCGCGAAGGGCGGGAGCAAGGCTTGGGCGCCGGGTTATCCCTGGCGGTGCATGAGAAGACCGGTCAGAAGACCAATGAGAAGACCGGTGTCTCGCCGCAGACGCCTCGCCGGGCGAGCCGATCCGCGCGCCCGGCTGTAGCGAAGAGCGCCGGGCGGGAAAAGGCCGGCCGACGGTCCGCGCCGCCGGCGCCGGAGAAAAGCGCGCCGAACGAACAACGGCTTCGCATGGAGCAGGCCTTGCGCGCCTGGCGCGCGGTAGAGGCCAGGCGCCGGAAGATTCCGGCCTTCCGCATCTTCGCCGACCGGACGCTGCTGGGCATCGCCGCGAGCCGGCCTACAACGGAGGCCGAGTTGCTCGCCATTTCGGGCGTGGGAATGAGCACCGTGCAGCGGTACGGAGCGCAGATCTTTCATCTCGTGGCGGGATCGAGCTGAGTGGCCGAATCCGCTCTCCGCGGCCGGCTTCGGCGGCTACCCTCCGCCGTTCGCGCCATAGAAGCGCCGCATAGAGCGGCTCCCGCAGGGATAGTCCTGCGGGAGCGGGGTCCTTCTCCCTGGGCCGCTTATCTGGTGACTAGGTCCGTCACCGGGTGTGCGGGCAACACCAACGCTGGAAGCGGTTTCTGGTCGAAATCGAAGTCGTTGGTCAGATCGCCCAGGATGGGAACATCTTCGCGCACCGTCGGTCTGGGGTCGGGCCTTCCGTCGGTCTTCGGATTCAGCCGCAAACCGCCGAGAAAATCGTCCTCGATGAATTTCAGGTACGCGTCGAAGCTGAGCGTCTGGTGGTCGATGAAATGAGGCTTGGCATAAGGCGAAATCACCATCGCCGGAACACGCAGCCCATATCCGTTTTCA
Organism: Acidobacteriota bacterium; assembly: GCA_021799945.1. Lineage (GTDB taxonomy): Bacteria > Acidobacteriota > Terriglobia > Terriglobales > Acidobacteriaceae > PALSA-350. The sequence goes on along the minus strand of JAJYZK010000226.1, from coordinate 3,220 downwards.
TCCACCACCGGCGGCTTTACGTGATCGTAAAAGCCGCCCCAGTCATCCCAGGTCAGAAAGATGGCGGAATCTTTCCAGTCCGGCCCTTGCATGACGGCATTGATCAGGCCCGTAACCCAGCTCTGGCCGGCGCTTACGAGTGAAGGAGGATGCTCGCTGACTTCCCCGGAGGGAGCGATCCAGGATACGGAGGGCAACGTGCCTTCGCGAGCCTGCGTGTAGAAGTTCTCCAGCGGCTGAATGCGGGACAGCTCGCCATCGTCTTTTACCGTGTCGAAGTAGGGCAGAGGATTCCAGATTCCCGGGGTATGCGGGCCTTGCTTTTGCGGAGTGCAAGGCTTGTCGTCCTTTTGCTCGCAGCCGGGTTCGGCGCCCTTCATCACGTAGTAGCCCCAGCTCACGCGATGCGCGTGCAGCAGATACGTCACGTCCGTCCAGGCATAGATCGGCTTCGTGCCCGCAGCGCCATTCCGTTCCCCGCCAAATTGCCCGCTTTTGTTGAAGGCGGGAGGGAAGTCGGGAGGCATCCCCGGAAGATTGAGCTCATTCACGCAGCTCATCGGATCGTCATGCGTCGTGCAGTACGCCGACCACGCTGAGATTTCGAACAGATGCGACGGCAGGCTCCAGGAAGCATTCGGCTCGAACATGTGGTCCTGGAGCACGAAGGTGCGCGCATAGGCCCAGTAATTCGGGATATCGAGTTGATTGTGATATCCCATCGCATCCGCCGTCACCGAGTTCGTGCATACGGGATTGGTCGAGTTCACGCATCCTTTGTTGCCGCTCTCCGCGCGAATCACAAAGCCATCCATCCTGCCGTTGTCAATGTCCGCTAGAGTGTCTTTCGCCATATGCGGACCGCCTCCATTGGAGTCATTTGTGTCGTGATAGGGGCTCATGCACGATCCGGTCTTCGGGTCGGGATTACAGACGGTGAATGCCCCGTCCTTCGTCGGCAAACCATCGGCTCCGGGGAAGGTCCCAAAGTAGCTGTCGAACGAGCGGTTCTCCTGCATGATGAGAATTACATGCCGGATTTTATGAATTCCTTCCGGAATCGGGGCGCTGCTCTGGACAGAGGATTGCCCGTGGGCCGCCAGGCAAATCGAAGCAATCAGCGGCAGCGCCGCCGCCGCGCACAACCGGCTGCGCGTTGCTGTAAGAGGCGGCCGAAACCGGCTGTGGGAAACTTGCGGAATTAAAGGACGCGGCATACGATGCAGGCTCCTACTAGGACGGACAGTGTACTCGCCGGCCGGCGGAACTCGCAAACCGGGTAAAAAGCGTACTCGGCGGCGTTCGCCGGACTGTCCGCGGAGGAGACGCGCTATCGAAGGCGGGCTCAGGTCCCGCGCCGGAGCCGCAGCGCGATTGCGGGGACCACTTCTACTGCGCCGCTCCGGAGGACAAGGAGCCCACCAGCGTTACGTCCATATCGACCTCTTTTCCCACCCGGAATAGAAAGTTGCTGGGGTCCTTCAGCCCCCATTGGACGTAAGGAATCGCAAAGTGGGTCTTTGCCGTGCAGGTGTTGCCGGCAATATGAATCTGCATGGGCACAGTGATATCGTGCGGCTGGCCGTGGAGGGTAAACACTCCGTCGACGGTCACCGTCGAATCGCCCGTGGCGGCGATGGCTCCGTTGCTGCGCTTCGGGCTGAAGGTCGCTTCGGGAAACTTCGGCGATTCCAGCACAACCGCTCGCATGCGTTTATCCCGCGAAGAGTTGCCGGACTCGCCGGTGGCCGTGGTCACCACGATCGAGCCGGACATCTGCGGAGATTGCGGATCGAACTGGACGCTTCCGCTGGCCACCTTGAACCCGCCGTGGACAGCGTGCAGCACGTCGCCCAGGGAAAAGGCCACATCGCTCTGACCGGGGTTGACCGTGAAGGTCTCGTTCTGCGCCAACCCGGCGGGAAGGCCGAGAAGCGCACACAGGAAAACTCCAAAGCACACGCGCATGAAAACTCCTCCTCAGGCTCGGTTCGCAGGCTTTCCTCACCCGGCGGAAACCGTGGGGATCAAGCGGCTCCCGCGCCCTTTCCCCTACGGCGGGGCAGACTCGCCCTCCCGGGTTTCACCGCTTCAGCCGGCTTGACAACGATTATCTTAACAGGTTAAGAGTTGAAAGAGCGGCGGGGCGCTCGACCCGACAAACCGAGGTTACTCCGAGGCCGGCGCCGCCGAGTTTCACCGAAGGCGGGAGTCTGTCGTTCTCGATCCGTCGATCCCGCGGAAAGCCGGGGCGACGGCCCAGGAGTTTGTTGAAAAACAGGTCTGTGGCCGGGACAAGATCCAATCCCTTGTGTAGCTGGATTGGCAGGTACACATCCCGTTGCGCCTCGCTCGGTGCTTCGGCGCGTTTTTCAACAAACTCCCAGGCGAAATCCCAAGCGAAGACTTAACCAGGGACTCAACCAGGGACTTAAGCAAGGACCCAACGCTCATGGCCTGCGCCGTCTTACCCGGTAGCCCTTCTTTGCAGGATCGCCTGCTGCGGGCCTTTTCCTCCGGCTTTCCGCTGCCGGACGGGCTGGAGCCGCAGCTCCAGGGGGCCCTGGCCCAGGTGCTGCAATTTCCCGGCGGGCTCATTCGTGCCCAGCTCGTTTATCAGACGGCTCGCTGCTTTCGGGTAGAGGAGATTCCCGCGCTGAAGCTGGCCACCGCCATCGAATATTTCCACAGCGCATCCCTGCTGTTTGACGATCTGCCTTGCATGGATAACGCGAAGGAGCGGCGCGGCGCCCTCTGCGTCCACCAGGTCTACGGCGAGGCGCCGGCGATCCTGGCCTCGCTCGCCCTGGTCAACCGGGCCTACTCCCTGCTGTGGAGCGCGCTGGAAGGCTGTTCGGCGGAGAGCCGCGCCGCGGCGCTCGGCTATGTGGAGAGGCGGCTGGGTGTCGAAGGCCTGCTGAATGGGCAGAGCCAGGATCTGAATTACGCTTTGCTCTCGCGCGAGGGCCTGTCCGCGGAGAAGGTCGCCCTCAGCAAGACGGCGCCGTTGATCCAGCTTTCTCTGGTTTTGCCGGCCCTGGCGGGGGGCGCATCGGCCGCGGAGCGGCGACTGCTGGAGCGCATCGCCCTGTTTTGGGGCTTGAGCTACCAGATTCTCGACGACCTCAAGGATGTGCATCGCACCGTCGAATGGACCGGCAAGACGTCGGAACGCGACGCCATGCTAAACCGCCCGAATGTGGCCCTGGCGATCGGGGCG
>JAJYZK010000225.1 GCA_021799945.1 Acidobacteriota bacterium | reverse complement strand
CCGAACCTGGACGGCTCTACCGGGACTGCGTCTGGCCCTCCGACGGCGCGCCGATTCCCTTCTCCGTCGCCTTCATTCCCGGACGGCTCTCCGATCACACTCTGCTCGATCCCGACTACGCCAAGCGCCTGCGGATGATGGCCGGCGGGGCCGCGGCGGCCATGGAGCAGGGCTGCTGGTGCGCCCTGGAGGGCGCCTACTTTCCCTTTCTGCATCGGGGCATGCTGCGGCCGCTGGCCGAGGCCGAAGTGGAGTGGTGGCACAACCACTTTCTTGCGATCGACTACGGTTACGGAAAGTCGGCCTCCTCCGTCGGACTCTATGTGCGCGGGCCGGCGGAGACGGCGGCGGACATCCGGATCCAGGGACTTCCCTCTTCCGCCGTCGGCGCAGCGGCCGGCGAGGCGCGGCGGTATCCGGAAGGGCGCATCCGCAAAATCGGCGAAATGGTGGCGCCCCATCTCCCGGCCTACGAACTGGCGGAGGCCATTGTGGAACGCTTCCTGAAGCCCGCTCCCGGCGGGCAACGGCGGCGCATCGTGGCCGCGTATCTGGATCCGGCAAACTTTAAAGATATCGGCGACGGGCACACGATCGCAGACCAGATCAACGAAGTGCTGGAGCCCTGGGACGTGGTCTGCGAGCGCGCCTCCAACGATCGGCAGGGCGGCTGGCAACTGCTCTACCGCATGCTGCGCACCGGAGAGTTCGAAATTACCGACGCCTGCCCCCAGACCTTCGAATCGATCCGCACCCGGATGCATGACGAGAAACGGCCAGGAGATATCCGCAAGATACCCGGAGACCCGCTGGACGACGTGGCCGATGAGACGCGGTATGCGCTGTATAGCTTCATCCGGCAGGCGGAAAAGCCGCGCGAGCTGTTGCTGGCGGAGGCTGCCGACGGTCTGGACCTGGGTTCGGCGGCCATCCGCCGGCAGCAGAAGTCCGATGAGCTGGACCGGGAGGAGGCGCCGATCCGTGTGGCCGGGCGCCGCCGGTGAGCGACTTCTCTCCCTGCCCCCACGCCGGGGAAAGGCGCAAGCAACGCCGCGCGGCCGCTCAGCCGGCCCACGGGGCCGCGCATTCAAAGCGGCAGGTGGCGGCATCGAAGGTTAGCTCCACGACGCCCAAGGGACCGTTTCTAGACTTGGCTATCAGCAGTTCGGCTCGGCCTGCGAGCGCCGGATCTTCCCGGTTGTAATACTCCTCGCGATGCAGAAACAGCACCAGATCCGCGTCCTGCTCGATGGAGCCCGACTCTCGCAGGTCGGAGAGAATCGGGCGCTTATCCGGCCGCTTATGCAGCTCGCGGTTCAGTTGCGACAGGAGGATGACCGGAAGGTCCAGCCGCTTGGCCATGGCCTTCGCCGCCCGGCTGATGCCGCTGACCACCTGCTCGCGATTCTCGTAGCCTCGCCGCTCCCCGCCGACTAACTGTAGATAGTCGATCACCACCAGGTCGAGCCCGCGGCGGGACTTTTCCCGGGCCGCCTTGGCCTCCATGGCCATGGCGCTCTGCCCGGGACGATCGTCGATAAGCAGCGGGGCCTGCATCAGCTCGCCCAGGGCCTCCAGAAAGCGCCGCTTTTGCGCCTCGCCGAGCCGGCCATGCCGGCGCTGCTGCAGATCGATTCCCGCGCGGGCGCAGCAGAGCCGGTCGAGCAGCGCCTCGCGCGGCATCTCCAGACTAAAGAAGGCGACCCGTTTTCCCGCGGCGACGGCGGCGGCAGCCATATTGGCGGCGATGGCCGTTTTGCCGATGGACGGGCGCGCGCCCAGAATCGTCAGCTCCTGCGGCTGAAAGCCGGCGGTCAGCCGGTCCAGCCGGTCGAAGCCGGAGGCAATGCCGTTGAGCCGGGCGTTGCTCTCCAAGACCGCATCGATCCGCGGATAACTTCGGCGTACATATTCACCAATCAACTCCAGACCGGAGTCGTCATTCCTCTCGGAAATGCGGCGGAATGCGGCTCCAGCCTCGGCCAGAATCTCCGCCGGCGATTCCTCCCGGCAGGCGCGATCCCTCAGCCGCTCGCTCTCGATCGCCGTCAGCCGCAGGAGGGACTTGTCCTTGACGATCCGCACATAGTCGTCGATGGAGAGCCGCCGCGGCAGGCCTTCGGTGAGACTGGCGAGGTAGGCGAGGCCGCCCACCGCGCCCACCTCCCCGCGGCGTTCGAACTCCTCGCTCAGGGTCACCATGTCTACGGCCGCGCCCTGGGCCAGCAGCTCCCCCATGCGCCGAAAAATCCGCCGGTGCGCGTCCAGAGAAAAGTCCGCCGCCTCGATGCATCCGGCCGCCTGCGCATAATGCCGGTTGTCGAGAAGGATGGCGCCCAACACCGCGGTTTCGGCGGCAAGCGAGGCGGGGACGGCGCCGGCGGCCAGCGAAGCGCTCATAAAATCGTTCGCGGATCGGCTTCAGGATTGGCTCCCGGGCGGCCCTGTCCCGCGTCGCCGCCTTCCGCGGCCGAGCCATGGGCGGCCGCGGTGGGGGCCGAAGGGATGAAGGCGATGATGCGCCGGAGCCGCCCTCCACTCTCTTTCCCGCGTTTGCGGCCGTACAGGAACAGAAACTCCTTTCCATTGTGTTCGACGACTGCTATCGACCGTGAATTGCTGAGTTTGCGAACACATTTCATATTGTTGACTTTAAGTTTTTCCAGTAGCATCCTGCGCTCCCCTTTTGTCAATCCCTGCATCTTCCCTCTCCCTGTCGGCCCCGTAGCGCCGGCACCCGGCTTCTCATGCCCAAAGCCCGCATCCCGCCCGCGAAGCGGTTCTGCGGCGCAACGCGCCCCATTTGCGCCGCACGGTAGCGCTGGATCTGCGCCACCAGTACGCTCATTGCCTCATCGCTGAGGCCGCGCCCGGCCAGCTTGCGAGCGGATTTCTCCGAGATCTGCCAGCGTTCGGCGAGATCCAGAACGGAGGCGGCCGACCGCGGCCGGCCACCCGGATGTCTGCGACGAGGACTCATGCGTTTCACCTCAGGGGGGAGGGCTGCGCGGTTACTGGAGCGGGGATTCCTTCGGCGAAAAGGTATCCCATGATTGCGTTACCTGTGGTTTATTTATGTCATTTTTACGTTCATATTCCAAGTGAACAATCCGATTAATATGCACATAAAGTCACAAAGGTTTTTGCATATAGGTAATGATTTGAGAAAAAAAACATGCACTGAATCGAGAATTCCGTGCGCAGGGTTGATTTTTCAAGACTTAAATATTTCTTATTGAGCACAATAAAAGTTGCGCCACCGCGGAGTCGCTTCCGTCACCCGCGGCTCCCCTCCCGGCCCGGGCCGACGCCCTTCGCGCATTTCCGCGCGGATTCGGATCCCAGGATCCCGTTCTTTCTCTTCCCCGGCGGCGCGAGTCGCAGTCGAAGGCTCCGGCGGGGATCCGCAGAGGGGGCCGCTGGCTCCGGGCTGCGCATCGCGCCCCCCTGCCGCCGCAGCTCGCGGCCTGAGCCCGGCTGGCCATCCCTCTTCCCACCCCCCGATCTCCAGCCCCCGCCACCGGGCGCTCACCGGGCGCTCCGAGCCTGCCTACCCGCCGCGCCGAATCGGGGCGCGGGCCGAAAAGCCCCTGTCCATCCTGGCGGCAAATCCGGCGAGCCGCCGGGTGAGCCGCTCCCGCCCTGCCGGCGCTCGGCGCGCGCTCTCGCCGGCCGTGAATCGGCGCCGCACCTCGGATCACACGCCGCTCGATCGCGGCGAGATGAGAGTCTCGCCGCAAAGGCCGCGGGTGACGCCGCGATCTTCGCGATCTGCTGGGCGATCTGCTGGGCGATCTACTGGAGCGATGCGGCGCGGGAGGCGCATAGCCCGAGCTAACCGCCGTGCTCCATCTCGTAATCCCCCGGCCCCTAATCTCACGGGACTAGGATGTGTGGATCTATCTGACACTGTTCCTAGTTTGGCGAATCAGAAATTCGTTGCAGAACAACCACAGATCCTTCGACTCCGTTTGGCCCAAAAACCGGCCAAACTCCGCTCAGGATGACAGTTCCTTTGTTCTGCGAACTTCCGACTCAGGACACTAGCACGCGGATATCTGGGCGGATAACTGGAACATGAGCGAACGAGTTTGGTATTCTTACTGACGGAATACGAGAAGATGGGAGATTCCTTTGAACACTGACGCAATCATTCAGCAGATCGACAATGAAATCTCGCGGCTGGAGCAGGCGAAGTCCATCCTTACCAAGGGAAGCAATGGATATAAGCCCGCGGCTGCAAGCAGAAAAAGCGCCGGCCCGGCGGCCGCGGCGCCGAAAGTGAAGCGCGTGCTCAGCGTGGAAGCGCGCAGGAAGATCGCAGCCGCGCAGCGCCGGCGCTGGGCCAAGGCCAGAAGCGCGCAGGCCAAGGGCGCTCAGGCCAAGTAAGAGCGCCGCATTCACGACGCAGCATGCGGCGCCGGCCGCGGCCCTAAGCTATCTCCGCCAGGGGTCGCCCGCCGGCCGCCGACTGTCCCGCGACGTTAGCTCCACTCCCGCACTTTGTCTTGCCCCTTCGATCGGGAGGCGACAATTGACAGGCTGCCCGCATCTGGAACAGGCCGCTTCTCTGGCCAGGATCGCCAAGGCTCGCACGGCCGGATGCGAAGAGTGCCTGCAAACGGGGGACGCCTGGGTGCATCTTCGGCTGTGTCTCTCCTGCGGCCACGTGGGTTGCTGCGACTCGTCCAAAAACAAGCACGCCACTGCGCACTTTCATCGCTCGAAGCATCCCGTTATGCGCTCCTTCGAGCCAGGAGAGCGCTGGGCCTGGTGTTATGTGGATGAAATCGGCGCGTCGCTGCCATAACCCCGCGAAGCCCGCGGCGGGAGCGCGATCCTATGGCCCTTTCATCTTCGTTTCAACCGATTTGGCGAGCTTCTCTATCTCCGCGGTGAGCTTTATCTGCTCCGGCGTCAGCGATTCTCCGGTCGAACCGCGTATCTGGGCGTCAAGCCGGCGGGCCAGATCGAGCAAGGCGTTCGTATCTCGGACTAATTCCCTCTGCCGCTTCTCGTTGCGCGCCTTCTCCATCCGCTGTTGCAATTTGCGCGTCTCGGCGTTCTGATCGCCGTTCTGATTGCCGGGTCCCGGAAGTCCCGCGGGAAGTCCCGGCGGCGCGGGATAAGGCAGGGGCAAAACGATCTGCCCGGCGAGCGGGGAGATGGCCGCGGCGAGCAAGCCGAGGGCCAGGACGCGGCGGAATTTCTTCCGGCCTCGTTCCGCGCTCCCATCGCAGATCGTGCCTATGCAGATCATGCCTAACCGCTTCCTTCGCGCATTTTCCGGGCGAGTTTCTCAATTTCCCGGGCCTTGTCGATCACCGGAATGGAGAGGATGTTTTTATCGGTCTTATCCACCTCGCGCTTCAAGTTCGTGGCCAGCGCCAGCAGCGTTGCGGCCTCGCCGGCGATGGGCCGGGAGTCTTTTGTCGGCGCAGTCGCCGCGAAGGAGGCGGCGGACGGCGGCGCAGGGGCGCTGGATTGCGCGGAGGGCGGCTGGGATGTATAACTCGCGGGGCACGCGGAGAGAACGAAGGCTGCGGCCGCCAGCCCAATCCTGACAAATGTGCGCTCGCGGAGTGGCAAGCTGCGCCCCCGGGCTCAGCCAGCCGCGGCGGGAGGACTTCGGCGCCGGGACCGGCGATAGGGACAGTTTACTCGACAAGCCGGAGAGTGTTGCGCCACGGGATCGACCGCGCCGCCGGAGTCCCCCGCCCGCGCGCAGGCCGGGGCGAAGCACAGGCTGCCCCGGGCTGCGATTACTGCTGAATCTTTTTCTCCGCCTTGGAGGGCGCGC
>JAJYZK010000224.1 GCA_021799945.1 Acidobacteriota bacterium | reverse complement strand
GGATTGACCGGGGTCTTTCTCGGATCCTTGGGCATGGATGTCCAGCTCACCGAAACGTACTTTATCGTCGCCCATTTCCACTTTGTGATGGTGGGCGGAATGCTCATGGCGTACCTCGCAGGCATACACTTCTGGTGGCCGAAGTGGACTGGAAGGATGTATCCGGAGTCGCTTTCGCAGCTTGCCGCAGTGACCACATTTATCGGGTTCCTCCTCACGTTCTTTCCACAATTCATTCTTGGCTACCTGGGCATGCCGCGCCGCTACCATGCGTATCCGCCGGAATTTCAGGTACTCAACGTGCTCTCCACCGCCGGCGCAACCATCCTTGGAGTCGGATATTTGCTGCCCATGTTGTATATGCCATGGTCGCTCAAGTACGGCGCCATCGCCGGGGACAATCCCTGGCAGGCTACGGGGCTGGAATGGCAGATCCAATCGCCGCCCCTGACGGAAAATTTCGTCGACACGCCGGTCATGGATCATGAGGCCTACGACTATGAATGGCTGGAAGAAAAGCGCCATCACGAGGTGACGACCGTTGGATAGCCACGCAATTGCCGCCGGGACCGCAGATCCTCACGAAGGCCACGAGAGCAACGAGCATCCGCCATATCTGCGCCACCATTTCGTCACCGTCGAACAACAGCGGGAGACGGCTAGCTTCGGCATGTGGCTTTTCCTGCTGACCGAAATTATGTTCTTCGGCGGCCTATTCATGGCGTACCTGCTCTATCGCAACTGGTACTATCCGGCATTCGTCGCGGCCAGCAACACCTTGAGTATCCAGTTAGGAGCCATCAATACAGGAATTTTGATCCTCTCCTGCTTCACCATGACTATGGGGGTCTACAGCGCAGAAATCCGCAATCGGAAAAATCTGATGATTTCCCTGGGCCTCACCCTCCTGCTGGGGGTGATCTTTCTGGGCATCAAGGGCGTCGAATACCATCAAAAATATGTCGAGCACCACATTCCCGGCTTGAACTTCAGTGTAGAGGACTTCGTTCATCCGGCGGACCCGCACACTGCGCCCCTCACTCCCGATATGGCGCAGCATACGGAGCTTTATTTCTTCCTATACTTCGCGATGACCGGAATGCACGCCCTGCACATGATTATCGGGCTCTGCATTCTTCTGGCCTTGCTCTATCGTTCCTCGCAGGGGGCTTACACCAACGGTCACTCGTCCACCGTCGACAATTTCGGCCTCTACTGGCATTTTGTCGACATCGTCTGGACTTTTCTTTTCCCGCTGCTGTATCTCATCAACCGTCACCCCTTGAGCTAACGCCATGGAGCAGCGAAGCATGTCCTCGACCGAACACCAGCAGCATCCCACTTCTCCACCCAGAACGTACATCCTGATCCTTCTCGCTCTGCTGGTCTTTACGGCGATCAACACGGGAGCAGCATATCTCAATCTGGGATTCCTGAACCCCATCATTGCGCTGGGCATCGCCTGCGTGAATGCTGTGCTGGTGATCTTGTTTTATATGCACCTTCGCTATAGTTCCCGGCTGATGAAGCTCACCTTCGCGGCTGGAATTTTTACCTTCATGATTCTGGTGATCATGACCCTCACCGATTACATCAGTCGGGGGTGGGGACTCTGGTGAAGGCTTCTGCATCTCGCAGCTTTTCTCTCCCGCGCATGGCGCCGCCATGCAGTCTACCGGCGGAATAGCGGTCTGCGGCGCCGTTTGGCGACCGCTGGAAGGGCGCCAGCGAGGCTCCCCAAAGCAGCTTTCCGGATGCCGGCCCGGGGAGAAACTCTTGTTCCGCCCTAGGCCGCCAAGCCCATGGCTCTCAGGCTCCTGCGCCTTTCCAGCCGGGCGGCGCAGTCCTGGCCGCAGTATGCTGTCTCCAGGCGCAATTCCAAAACGAGTTCCAGGACGGTTTGCCTGAACGCATGGCGAAATACCTTATCACAGGGATAGCCGGCTTTATCGGTTCTTCGCTGGCGGCGGCGCTGCTGGAGCGCGGCGAGCAGGTCGCGGGCATCGACAACTTCCTGACCGGGAGACCGGAAAATCTGGCCCCGATTCTGGACCGGATTGAGTTTCATCAGGCCGACCTGCGGGACGCGGGGGCCGTGCGCAGGCTCTGCGCGGGAGTCGATTATATTTTCCATCAGGGCGCCCTGCCCTCGGTTCCCCTTTCTGTCAAGGAGCCGGAACCGAGCCACCGCTGCAATGTGGACGGCGCGTTTCACATCCTGGAAGCAGCGCGGGCCTGCGGAGTCCGCCGCATTCTTTACGCCGCCTCCTCCTCGGCCTATGGCGATCAACCGACCCTGCCGAGCAATGAATCCCTGCTCCCGATGCCCATTTCGCCCTACGCTGTGCAAAAACTGACCGGCGAATATTACATGAGCAGCTATTACCGGGTTTATGGCTTGGAAACCGTCTCACTCCGGTATTTCAACGTCTTCGGGCCCCGTCAGGCCGCCGATTCGCCTTACAGCGGCGTCCTGGCCAAATTCATTCTGCACATGCTGGGCGGCAGGCGTCCCACCATCTATGGTACGGGCGAGCAGGCGAGAGACTTTACCTACATCGACAACGTCGTCTCCGCGAATCTGCTGGCCTGCGCCGCGCCCGCGGACAAGGTGGCGGGACGGGTTTTCAATATCGCCTGCGGGCGCCGGCAATCGCTGAATGAATGCTACCGGATCCTCGCCGAGCTGATCGGGTTCGATCAGCCGCCGCTCTACGGGCCTCCACGAAAAGGAGATATTCTGAACTCCCATGCCGATATCTCCGCCGCCAGGGCCTTTGGATACGAACCATTCATCGGTTTCGAGGAGGGTCTGAAACGCACGGTCGAATGGTATCGTGAAAACGCGCGCGGCGCGGTAGTATCGGGCCATGTGCGTTAGCCGGCCTTTGGCGGCGAAGGGCCTCCTGCTGCGTAGGCCTGCGCCGGCGTGGCGGGCTTTTGAATGCGGCGGAGATGGCTCCGCGAGCGCCGACGAAAGAGGCTCCTCTTGACCCGTGATTCGGCCGCCCATTTGACGGGCGATGCGACCGGCAAATCCGCAGCCCCATCCGCAAACGCGGAATCCATCGCAGCATCCATGGCCTCCTGGATTTCCCGGGTCGAGCAACGCGAACTCCGCATCGGGGTAATCGGACTCGGCTACGTCGGCCTGCCTCTGGTTCTGCTCTTTGCCGAGGCCGGATTCCGGGTAACCGGCTTCGATATCGACGTCGAGAAAGTGAACCGGCTGAATGCCGGCGAGTCCTACATTCACCGCATCGACCGCCGGCAGATCCGGGAGGCGCAGGACAAGGGCTTCAGGGCCACCGCCGATTTTGGCGAGATCGCCGCCGTCGACGCCATTCTCATCTGCGTTCCCACCCCGTTGAGCGGCCATCACACGCCGGACATGAGCTTCATCGTGGCCACCATGGACGCGATCGCCGGCCACTTGCGTCCCGGCCAGCTCGTCGTTCTGGAAAGCACCACCTATCCGGGAACCACGGAGGATGTGATTGTGCCCGCCATCGAAGCCTCCGGGCGTGTGAAGGTCGTGCGGGAGGCAAATCCGGCCGATGGCGTGCTGGTGGCCTTTTCTCCCGAGCGCGAGGATCCCGGCAACACCCGCATCGACCGGCATGAGATTCCCAAGGTCGTCGGAGGGCTGGGAGCCTTGGCGGGGGAAGCGGCCGGCCTCATGTACGGCGCGGTATTCCACCGGGTGGTGCGGCTTTCCACTCCGGCGGCCGCCGAGATGACCAAGCTGCTCGAGAACATTTATCGCTGTGTCAACATCGCCTTGGTCAACGAGTTGAAGCTGCTCTGTTTGCGAATGGGCATCGACATCTGGGAGGTGATCGACGCGGCGGCGACCAAACCCTTCGGCTTTCAACCCTTTTACCCCGGTCCGGGTCTCGGCGGTCATTGCATCCCGATCGATCCCTTTTATCTGAGCTGGAAGGCCAAGGAATTCGATTTCCATACCCGGTTCATCGAACTCGCCGGGGAGGTGAACGAAGGCATGCCCGCGCATGTCGTCGGCGCGACGGCCTCCGCCCTGAATGCGCGCGGCAAGCCGCTGAAGGGCTCCCGGATCCTGGTGCTTGGGGTGGCGTACAAGAAGGACGTGGACGATCTGCGGGAGTCGCCGTCGCTCGCCATCATCGAAATGCTTCGCCGGGCCGAGGCTGAGGTCAGCTATAACGACCCATACTTTCCCGCCGTCGGCTATGGGCGAAAATATAATCTCAATATGAGGTCGGCAGCGCTGGACCGGCTGGGCGAGTACGATTGCGTGGTGATTGTCACCGACCATTCGGCCTACGACTACGCCCGGATTGCGGCGGAGGCAAAGCTGGTGATCGACACCAGGAACGCCACGCGCGGGCTGAGGTCGGACAAGATCGTCCGCTGTTAAATGCTCCGCAGTTGAATCGCGCCCCGCGGAGCGCGGCGAGCGGAGTAGCCGCCGCCGGAAGGAAGCTCTAAACTGGAGTGAACCCCAGGAACTGATCTGAACTGAATTCCATCGGTTTTCGGGAAGCCGCCGCGCAAAAGGAGTAGCATCCGGCGGAAGTGGGAGGTTTCACGCGCGAAGGCCGCGCAGACGCCCACTCCGCAGCTCAAAATATGGAAAGGCGTTCACTTTTCCGAGTCGCAATCCTTCTGGCGGTAGCCGCCGGGCCAATCGGGATTCCAATCGCGCACGGGCAGAGCCTCGACACCGGCGGCGACTCTTCCTGCCCCTCCGGAGTGTATTCTCCCACCGATGGAAGCTGTATTGGATCCAGCGATCAGAGCGGCTCCCAGGGCTTGGCCCAGCAGAATCCTCCCCCGGGCAACCCCCAGGGGGCGGCCGGCCCCGGTCCGTCGATGTTGCAGCAGTATCCCGGCCTCGCATCCCAGGGAATGAATGGGCGAATCACTAATTTCTACGACCGCAGCGGTCTTTCGCCTTACGAGTCCCGGCAGCAGGCATTGTATGAGGCGCAACAGCTCGCCATTCTGAATTACACCCCGCCGACGGAATTCCAGAAGATGGTGCGGGCCTCCACCGGCCGTCTTGTGCCGGTATATGGAGACACCTTGTTTCTTGCGGTGCCCACCACCTTCGCGCCGCTGGATCAAACGCCGGTGCCCCCGGACTACGTACTCGGACCCGGCGATCAACTGGTGATCCGCATCTGGGGCCAGGTGAACTTCAATGCCGAGGTCACCATCGACCGTTCCGGCGCCATCTATCTCCCCCAGGTGGGCTCGGTCCACGTCGCCGGCCTGACCTATGCGCAGTTGCAACCCGACCTGCAGCGGGAGATCGGACGCATCTTCCGCAATTTCCAGGTGGATGCGCAAATGGGCCAGCTCCGCTCCATTCAGGTCTTCGTCGTGGGGCAGGCGCGGAGGCCGGGCAACTATACCCTCAGCTCCCTGAGCACGCTGACCACGGCCATCTTCGCCACTGGCGGACCCTCGGTTCACGGCTCCTTGCGCGACATCCAGGTGCGGAGAGACGGACAGACCATCACCCACTTCGACCTCTACGGCCTCCTGATCGATGGCGACAAATCCAAAGATGTCCCGCTGCTTTCGGGAGATGTGATTTACATTCCCCCGGCAGGGCCCCAGGCGGCGATTGTGGGAGAAGTGCGAAATTCGGCGATCTATGAATTGAAGGGCGGGGAGACGATCGATCAGCTCATCAAATTCTCCGGCGGCCTTTCGCCTTCGGCCTCGCTCAAGCGCGCTCCGCTCGAGCGGGTGGACGACCGCCGGAACCGGGTCACCGAGGATGTCTCCCTGCAAGGAGCGGGACTCACCACCCCCCTGC
>JAJYZK010000223.1 GCA_021799945.1 Acidobacteriota bacterium | reverse complement strand
CGCGCCATCGGTCGTGAGCAGGTACGGCGGGAGCTTCGCCAGCATGACCTTCCATCGCGGAATGTCATCGGCATTCACGCCGAGAATCTGCGATGCGTCGATCAAGTGGGTCAATACCTGCCGACAAACCGAGATATCCATAGTGGCATTGATGACCGCCGGTGAATTTTGAGAATTAGCTGGCCAATTTTCGGGAGAGTACGACGGGACAAAAATATAGTTGCCATTCTTATCGGTTTCCGTCAGGTAGTCCTGGTAGAAGAGCGCGATTTCTTTGAGTCCGGGCAGAACATGGTCGCGCAAGAACTGCCTGTCCCCGGTCGCCAGGTAGTAATCCCAGAAGGGACTGTACATCCAGCCGCCGGCGGAGATCCAATAATGGTGGGGCCAGCCGTAGGCGAAATGAGTCAGAGGGTTGCCTCGCTGAGTGGGGTGTATTCCAAAGAGCGCTCCTCTGGCTCCGAAGATATTCTGGGCGTTGGCACGGGCATCCGGCAACTGGCTCTCCACCCAGTGCACGTAGGTGTTCATCGCTTCCGGCAGATTGCCAATGACCGCGTCCGCGATCTGCAGATTGACGTTGACGTTTACGTGCCCCCACATGGGAGGAAAATCTCCGCCGGTTCTGGAATACAGCCAATACCTGCCCATATCGACCATATCCTGGAGCAGCGCAGGATTATATCCATACCGGATCCGCTGATCCGTCAGCAGTTCTTCCCCACTCATGGCATGCATCGATGGGCTCGCGCCAAAGTCCACGGAGACCCGATCCATAACGCGCGCCTGACCTGCTCGATTTCGCTCCAGCAGAGTGTTGTAGTCGGGATTCACCGCGTCGACAGCGGCCTTTAGCTTGGTGACTTCGCCCGGCTGCAAATCGTCATACGCTTCGACCCGAGTGATCAACAAAAGGCTGCGCACGCCTTGCAGCTGCAAAGTATCCCCTTGAACCGATACCTTCCCTCCCTTGGGAATAATTCGCGTCACGCTGGCGTAGCCGGGGTTCCCCTTGTCCACGACGTAATGGCCCTGCAGGATAAGATGGTCCGAATCGAAATCGCGCGTGAATTCAACTTCCGCCGCGCCCGGTTCATGCGCAAACCGCGGGGGAGGACCGGTCATTCCGTCGGCTACGGGACTCATATTGCTGCGAACCGGCCGATGCAGAACCATCGACGTATCGAGTTGGACGGTCGAATTCAGAGTGGCGTGGCCCGGCGCGGCAAGCCACTGCACAATCACGTTATCCGGGCGCGAAACCAGGGTGCGGCGCTCCCAGACTCCGTCTTTGTCAGTCCAGATAACTTTGATTTCTCCGCTCTCGAAATCGGTAGTCCGGAGATAATCTTTGACGGCGTGCGAGCCCGGCGTTTCGATCCGCATATCAAACGCGGGGTGGTCCCCCAAATTGTCGGAATTGGGCTTTGCGGAGGGGAAAGGCTGCTTCTCCGCGGCGGACAGGGAAAGATCCAACGCCTCTTTATATTGGCCCGCTAGAATCAGCCTGCGAACCTCGGGAAGCACATAGGCAATTTTAGGCGCAACCAGCGGCGTTCCGGTCTTCCACGGCTGCACCAGCATTTCCTGATGAAAATAGGTCTGTTCTGCAAAGGGGTCTCCGAAGACCTCCACCCACATCCGGCCGTCGCCGGATATCAGACCATTCGCGTCATCCTCCCCCGGTTTTGTGCTGCACATTCCCCGTTTCGGCACAGCCTGGAGGCGAAGGCGCTCGGCCAGCGGCATCGCGAGGACGCGTTGATCGGACGGAATAAAGGAAGAAATCGAAACTGCGGGCTTTTCCGGCGCACTGAAATCGCCGCCATCGGCTTGGGCCCCAAGACAGCGCCGGGATCCGAAAATTGTCAATGCAAGGACGAGGAATGCGGCAATTGAACGCCAAAGCACTGGGTTTGTCGCTTTCATACCGATTCCTCGCGGCAGGGTGTTCATTCGACCTGCAACTGACCGCAACTCTAGAAGGTGAAAGTTACAGCCAGCTGAAGTTCTCGCGGGGCGCCGTAGGTGGATGTGATTTGTCCGAACGTAGCGTCTTCGAAGACTCCATCCGGATTCGCGAAATTCGGGTGGTTCAGGACGTTGAAGCCCTCAGCCCGGAACTCCAACTGTGATGTTTTGATATTGAAGTCGCGGAATAGGGAGAAATCCACTTCAGCAAAGCCCGGCCCTCGGAGACTGTTACGCCCCGCATCCCCATAAGTAAATGGTGCGGCGACCGCAAAGGCCGCGGTATTGAAATATTCCGCCACCGTTTTGGGTCCAGAGGTGTTTCCGATGACGTTCGGACGCTGGGTGCCTCCGTTTGCGTTTGCGTTGTCGAAGTTGATCGTCGGGGTGAACGGCTGTCCGCTATGGGCGGTGATGATGGCATTCACCTGCCAATCTCCAGCCAGTTTGGACGCCACTCCCTGGTTGGCGAAGGCCTTGCCTTTGCCGAACGGCAACTCGTACACGGCGGCCGTGGTGAAGACGACCGGCAGATCTACGGAATCGACGCTGCGATTGCTACGCATGTCGTAGGGGTTTTGAATATTGCATCCCTCCCAATAGTCCTCGCAGCCCACATCCATGCTCTTGGACCAGGTGAAGGCGCTGATGATGGAGACGCCACTCGAATACCGCTTCACATATTTGGCCTGGAGTGCGTTGTAGCTCATATGCCCAATGCTTTGCAGCATAGTGAATTGAGACATATCAGGAAATGGCAGAACCTGGGTTGGCCCGAGATGCGTGGAGATATTAAAGGGGACCTGGATCGCTTCGCGGCTCGTGGAGGATCCCACATAGGCGAGAGACAGCACCCCTGCGTGCGCCACCTGCTGCTGGATCTGCAGGTTCCACTCCACCGAGTATGCATTTCTCCATTTCGTGTCCAGGAAGCCCCCTCCGGCGGGAAACGGCGTAGAGGGGATCGTGGGCGCGAGCGTGCCGTATGGGTTCTGGGCTGTGGCGTCCGGCGTAATGCCGGCTATATTCACGTTGTTCACGTTTTGCGAGGCTCCCGCCGGCCACGCGCCACGCGCATTCTGCGCGGCCTGCAGCGCTCCCGACCAGTTATCGAAGGTGATGCCCGCACCCGCGCTCACCACCGTTTGCGGCGTAATTTGATAGGCGAAGCCCAATCTGGGCGAGAAATTCTTGAAGTCCTTCTGGGTGATCGTATTGCTGGGCGAGTTGATTACGTTCGCCGGAAGGGGCCCTGTGGGCGCCGCCGTGTCGCCCTTCGGGATATACCATTGCGCTGTGTACACGTTGAAGCCGGAGAGAAGATTATTGCTTTCCGTAATCGGAGCTGTGTAGTCCCAGCGCAGCCCATAGTTCAGAGTCAAATTCGGCCGAAGCCTCCAGGAGTCCTCGGCAAACAGACCGAAAATCGTGGAGTGCAGATTCACGCCGGAATTGCCCAATTGCCTGCCGGAGGAGTCCGGCAGACCCAGCAACATACTGGCCAGGGAATTGCCTCCCGTTCCCGTGCAGGTTCCGGTAGGGCCTTTGGCTCCGCAAGGGTTCCAGGTGGCCTGCTGATTGTAGTTCTCGTCATCCTCCGCCCAGTTGGTGTACATGCTGGTTTTGTAGTAGGCGGCGCCGAACATGAGAGCATGCTTCCCAGACTGCTTGTTGACGGACCCGGAGTACTGATACGTGTCCTGGGGGCCGATCGGTCCCCAACCGGCGCTCACATTGGCGTACCCGCTCGGATGCTGTCCGGGAATCTTGGGCACAAGAATATCCCCGGGATTGCTGGTGAAGCCGGCGCCGAAACCCGCGGTTGTGAACAGCGAGCTGGCGTTGGGCTGAGCATACTCCTGCGGGTGATCGAGACGGTTATAGCCGAATGTTACCTGGCTGACGAGCGTCGGAGAATAGGTGTGGATCCAGTTTACGCCGTCGTTCTGCGAATTGAAGCCGACATTGAAAGGGTTGACGGGCAGCGATTGTGGGGTCGAAGTGGTCGAATCGCTGACGGAGAAGCGCCCGAACAGCAGATTTTTTGAGTTGATGTTGTAGTCAATGCGGCCGCTGTACTGATTCTGCGTCAGGGTATTGTTGGCGGTGTTGTCGTAGTTATTGCTGAAGGGCAGGCCTTGATTCACTCCCGTTGTCGGATAGTAGGCATTGATGACGGCCAAGACCCCCGGATTGAGCCTGTTCTTGGGTATGATGTTGCCCGCGAATGGCTTGGTCGTATTGGTGGCGGGATTGTAGGTTGTCGGATCATAGATGACGATGTTGGGCAACAGGGCGCTGAAATCGCCACCCAGTTCCGCCGTCGTGGGCATGATGGATAGATTGTTCGCCGCCTGCGTCTGACGATATCCATCATAGAAGCCGAAGAAAAACAGCTTGTCTTTCAGGACCGGTCCTCCCACCGTTCCGCCAAACTGGTTTTGATTGTATGCGCCCTTGATGGGGGCAAAGAAGTTGTTGGCGGCAAGCGCCGCATTCCTGAAGAACTCATATGCGCTGCCGTGGAATTGGTCGGTTCCGGCCTTTGTAGCCACATTGATCGTCGCGCCGGTAGACTGCCCGAACTGCGCCTGGTCCGTATGGGTTTGCTCCTGAAATTCCTGAATCGCATTCGGAGAAGGGCTGATCGAGAAGGTGCCGAAAAATGGATCCGTGGCAAAGATGCCATCCAGGAAGAACAGATTGCTCCGGTTGGTCTGGCCGTTGACAGCGGGAGTGATCGCGCCGCCGCTGCCCGAACCGCCAAGGCCCGGCGTAGCGGATTGGGATACGGTAAGCGGAACCGTGCCTGGGGCCAGCTGCAAGAGTTGCGTGAACTGCCGCCCATTCAACGGAAGGTCGAGGGTTTCCTTGGGAGAGATAACCGTGCCCAGTCCGGCGGATTGAGTTTCCAGCTCGGGCGCCGCCGCGCTAACTTGAACGGTTTGGCCTACGGCTCCCACTTTCAGCGTGAAGTTGATTTGGGCCAGCTGCCCCACCTGCAGTTCAATATTGGACTGCTGCGTGCTCAAGAAGCCCTGTTTTGCCACTGTGATCGTATAAGGAATGCCCGGCTGGAGCAGTGGAGCGGTGAAAATGCCTGCGCCGTTGGTCTCCGTCGTTCGCTCGGCTCCCGTGCTCACCGCCAGAACGGTGACCGTCGCCCCCGGCACTACCGCGCCGGAGGGGTCGGTGACAGTCCCAGTGATGGTGGCGAGATTGATCTGGGCGGTCAAATGGACCGAGCCGATAGAGAGCAGCAGAATCAACAGACCGACGGGACCGCGTCTGAAGCGCGTATTTTTTCCTGTCTCGTAGTCCAGTTTGTTCGAGCGGAACATGTCATCCTCCGGAAACCTTTGCGATCTCATTGAACTTTGGAGTGAAGGCCCTGAAATTGCGCGATGCGCTTGCGTCGGAATCTGTGCGCAACGCATAGGAAATAGAAATGACAACTCGCCGTGTCGCCCTTGGGTCTGGATCCTTCGCGAACTTGAGATCCGGCTGCGGGATTTGGGCTGGCGCCGCGACTTACGGCGCCCCGGCAAGCTGTCTGACCGGCCGAGGCCCCGCGCACGGAGCCTGCCGGACATCGTTCTTCAACCTCCGCGCCGGCGCCAGATTCTATCGGCCGGATATCGGTTCCTGCTTCGTCATCCTCTGCGACGCGGCGTAGTTTAAGTTGTTCGCGACTGCGCTGCGCTCCGCCTCCCGTGGCCCCCCAAGTTCCGGGCTGATGCTGGACTTGCGCCTGCGCGCCGCAAGCGCCAATTGCGCCCACGCTCGGGCCGGTAGGATGAGCAAAGAGCCCCTGATCCCATTCGGCCGCACGGTGAACCCAGCG
>JAJYZK010000222.1:4833-5846 GCA_021799945.1 Acidobacteriota bacterium | reverse complement strand
CAATGTCCCCATCTCCACCATGGCCTACGAGGAGTCCGAAGTTCGCAGGTTTCTCACCGCCAATGGCGGCCACCTGGACCAGCCCACGGCGGTCGGCTTCCTCACCAATTCCGGATCGCAGCTTGCCAAAGGCTTTTTTATCGACGGCAACGCCTTGAACCGGTCGATCGGCCCGCAGGCCTTCGGGCTTCGGGATATCAACCGCACCGCGGGCTTTTGGGGTCAGGACGAACGGACTCAGGCTTCGCTCCAGGCGGTGAATCAACTGCTGGCCTACGCGCAGACTCTGCCGGGCCGCAAGGCGGTGGTCTGGCTCTCGCCGGGCTGGCCCTTGCTGACCGGCGTGCGCAACGAACTGGACACCAAATCGACAGTGCAGGTTTACGACGACGTGATTCACTACTCCACTGCGCTGCGCGAGGCGAACCTGGTCTTTTACCAGGTGAACCCTCTGGGACCGAATCAATCGCTGGTGAGCGTGGATTTCTACAAGCAATTCGTGAAAGGCGTCAGCAACCCGTCGCAGGTATATCTGAGCGACCTGTCGCTGCAGGTGCTGGCCGCGCAGAGCGGCGGACTTGTGCTGCAATCCGCCAGCGATCTGGCGGGCATGATGGAAGAGTGTCTCCGGGATATGAATTCCTGGTACGATCTCGGCTTCACCGAGGCCAAGGCGGACAAGCCGAACGAGTATCACCACCTCGACGTCATCGTGGACCGGCCCGGCCTGACCGTGCGCACCCGCGAAGGCTATTACGCGCAGCCCTGAGAGGCGTCGGGCGGCCATGCGGGCCAGGCGGACGCGGCGGTTGCCGATCGGCTTGGCGCGGATGCATCCTTGTGCGATGAAGGGGGGACGGGCGCAGTTCTTCCCGTCGCGAGCCATGACTTTTCCGGCGCTGCCGAAGCACTGGATTCTGGTTGCCGCGCTGCTGACCGCGGGCCGCGATGCGGTCTCCCAGCAGGCGGCGCCCGCCGGTCATCCCTCACGACCGGTCATCCATATCGACGTG
>JAJYZK010000222.1:0-4823 GCA_021799945.1 Acidobacteriota bacterium | reverse complement strand
TGACGGTGACGCCGAAGCCGGGGAGGCATGTTACCTGGCAGAAACCGGTCACCGGGCTTACCCGGCAGGATTTCACGTTGCGCGACAATCGCGCCGTGCAGCCCCTCCAGTCGTTCCAGGCGGCCGACGACGTGCAGGTTCCGGTGGAAGTGATATTGATGGTGGACGCCATCAATATCCCGATCTCCACCATGGCCTATGAAGAGTCCGAGGTTCGCAGATTCCTCGCCGCCAATGGCGGCCATCTGGATCACCCCACGAACGTCGGTTTTCTCACCAACGCCGGGTACGAGATACCAAAGAGTTTTTATGTGGACGGCGGCGCCCTGAGCCGATCGATCGGCCCCAACGCCTTCGGGCTTCGGGATATCAACCGCACCGCGGGCTTCTGGGGCCAGTACGAACGGTCTGCGGATTCGCTGAAGGCGGTGAATCAACTGCTGGCTTATGCGCAGACTCTGCCGGGGCGCAAGGCGGTGGTCTGGCTTTCGCCGGGCTGGCCCTTGCTGACCGGCGTGCGGAACGAACTGGACACCCAGTCGACCATTCAGGTCTTCGACGACGCGATTTATTACTCGACCAAGCTGCGCGAGGCGAACCTGGTCTTTTACCAGGTGAACCCTCTGGGACCGAATCAATCTCTGGTGAGCGTGGATTACTACAAGGAATTCGTGAAAGGCATCCGTAACCCCTCGGAGGCCTATCTGAGCGACTTGTCGTTGCAGGTGCTGTCCGCGCAGAGCGGCGGGCTGGTGCTGCAATCCGCGAGCAATCTGGCGGGCATGATCGAGGAGTGTTTCCAGGACATGGATTCCTGGTACGAACTCGGTTTCACCGAGGCCAAGGCGGACAAGCCAAACGAGTATCACCACCTCGACGTTCGCGTGAATCGGCCGGGCCTGACCGTGCGGACCCGCGAAGGCTATTACGCGCAGCCCTGAGAGGCGCGCCGGAAGGCCATGCGGGGCCGGGCGTCTCAGCCCTCGATCGTCTCATGCCCCCGACCGAGGATAGAGCCGCCCGCGGTACATCGCCATCTCTTCCGTAGAACGGACTAGGATCACCTGCGCGGAGGCGTTGTCCGATCCATCGACCTCGATCGCGCGGGCCACCAGTTCGCGCGCGACCATATCGAGGGGCTTGTTCTGGGTTACGATCCGCGCCATGTCGTCGTTGCGCAGCGCGGCGTGCAGTCCGTCGGTGCATAGCACCAGAATGTCGCCCGGGCGGAGGGAAAACGCGCTGGCGTCGGCGGAAACAAAGAGCTCCGGCCCGAGACTCCGGGTGAGAATGTGACGGGATTCCGACGCCGCCGCCTCGGCTTCGGAGAGCAGGCCGAGTTTGCGCTGCTCGCTCACCAAGGTGTGATCGCGGGTGACGGCGGCGGCCTGGCCGCCGCGCACCAGGTAACAGCGGGAGTCGCCGACATGGGCGACGTACGCCTGGTCGTAGCGCAGGGCGCAGGCGACGAGGGTGGTGGCCATGGGTTTGCCCCTGCGTTGCGGCTGGAGCCTTTCATCGTGCACCGCGGCATTCGCCTGCTGGATCAGCCGGGGCATCAGGCTCGGCAGCGATGCGCCCTCCGGGGCCTGGGCAAAGCCGGCGCACACCGCCTGCACGGCTTTTTCCGCGGCGACTTCTCCCAGGTCCAGGCCGCCGACGCCGTCGGCCACGGCGAACATCCAGCCGCGGGCGCGGGCCGCCTGCCGCGACTGCGGAAGAAACGATCCCATGGCGTCTTCGTTGTTGGCGCGGTTTCCGGCGTCGGTCGCCTGTCCGAAAATTACATCCAGCATCGTGAGGAACTCCCCCGTGAGGATCTTCCGAATCCTTGCCGGGAGAACTCAGATTATCCCGCGCGGGCCATGCTGCGGAAGCAGGTGAGGCGCGGCGGAGACGCGGCCGCGCCTCCGCCGGGGTTCTAGCTGCTCATGCCCGGTTTGACTCGGGAGGACAGCAGCAGGCTCTTGCCTTTGGCCCGCGAGGCGCGCAGGAAGTAGAACGCTCCATAGCCGCCCCAGATGATCGCAACCGCGAGCGCCAGCAGTGGCTCCTTGATGGTGCCGTAGCCGAGGGTGGGGCCGATCAGGTAAAAGGCCATGCAGCCCAGGTTGGCCAGCAGCCCGAAGCCGGGAATGAGCAGGTGCTTGATGGGATTGTAGTCCGGCCTCTTGTGGTAGGCGACGATGCACAGCAGACAGCTCAGAGCATACAGGATGAAGGTGCCGAAGTTCGAGGTGAGCGTCACCGCGAGCAGGGAGTTGGGCAGCGCGGCCATCTTGTCGTGGGAGAAGTAGCCGAAGCTGGAAAACAGCCCGTGCGGAATGGCGGCGACGGCCGCGTCGGTTGGCGCTCCGGCGTCTCCGAAGGCCAGCGAAACCGCGCAGACGCCGATAAATGCGGAGATGGCGGCCAGCGTCCAGATGGCGCGGTGCGGGGTCAGCGTTTTGGAGTGCAGCAGGCCGAAGTGCTCGGGGGCCTCGTCGTCCTGCCCCATCGCGTAGGTGACGCGGGCCCCGGTATTCATGCAGGAGAGAGTGGTGCCGATCAGGGCCAGAAACACCGTCACCCCTTCGGCCAGCATGAAGTACTTGCCGTTGCCATGGCCGAAGAGAGCGTCTCCGACGATGATCATCATGTCGCCGATGGGCGCGGCGGATGCGGCCGCGGACTGCATGGTATAGCCGGAATTGAGAAAGTAGTTGGCCGCAAAATATTCGATGAGGTAACAGACCAGGCCCTGAATCAGGAGCGAACCGATCACCGCGATGGGAATGTCGCGCCTGGCGTTTCGCGCCTCATCTCCCATGGTGGTCACGGATTCAAAGCCGACCAGAATCAGGATGGCGACCGTGGCCTGGATCATCACCCAGTTGAAGTTATGAATGGAAACGACGGATTTGGCCGAGGGATGGGTGAGGAAGTTGCCTTTCGCGTCCTGGGTTGGGTAGTGGACGTGGAAGGGCACAGGCTTGCCCGCCGCATCCAGCAGCGGAGCGGGCGCGCCGCTCGCATCGCGGATGATGGTTCCGTCCGGCTTGGCGGCGAATTCGTAATCGTAGGTGGCCAGCGAGGATCCGTCGTACTGCAGGGCGGGCGCGCCATTTGGATGGTTGAGCCGGTAGCCCAGCGCGAGGGCGCTGAAGAGCACCAGGGCGGAGATCTGCACGACATTGATCGCGATATTCACCGCCGTGGAGGCGCGGGCGCCCTTCTGCGCGATCCAGGCGACCCCGAAGGAAAAGGCCACGGCCACCAGACCGGTGAAGACCGGCCCCGGATTGGAGCCGCTGATGAAGTCGGGCTTGAGGAATCCGGCGACGTAGCCGACAAAAATTCCCGTCACCCCCACCATGACCCCCGGGTAAACCCAGTAATAGAGATGCGAGCCCCAGCCGACGATGAACTTCGCCATGCGGGCATAGCGGAAGGCCTTGTCTTTGGAGAGCAGCGCCTGTTCCGCGTAGTAGTAGCTGGAGCCTGCGCCGGGATAGAGCCGCGAAATCTCGGCGTAGGAGATGGCGGTGGCCAGACAGAGGAGCAGCGCGGCGAAGATGCCGCCCCACATGGAGGGCGAAGTGGCGCCGGTGGTGGCTTGAATGTAGAAGGTCAGCCAGAGAAATGCGCCGGGGGCGATCAGCGCCATTGCATTGCTGGTCAGCCCGGTCAGGCTGAGAGTCGGCTGCATCCGCGTTGAGGGTTTCGTTCCGTCCGTCATGAGCATCCTCCATGTTGAATCAGGCAGGTCGGTTCCAGTGCTGTTATGCCGGGAAGGCCGCGCCCGGCGAAGGGAAGTGAAGGCATTGTCCGTTATTCCGCGCCGCAAAGAAACAAAAATCTTTCCGGTCAGTGCTTGGGGCCGAAGAAAGCGATCAGGGCGACGGTCGCGGTGGTCTGCCCGCGAACCCTCTCGAAGGTTCCTTTGTGGAAGAAATCCACATTGGACCAGTCGTGACGAACTTCCGCCCGGGTGAGCACGCCTTGCGCCCACTTGTATTCGTAGGTTCCGGTCACCTCCTGCACATCCTGCGCGGTCCCCGTGGTGAATCCCTGGGCGTCGCTGTAGTACTCGTAGCGCCCGGCCAAGGCCGAGCCGGCCGTCACCTGCTCGTGTGCGGCCACGGCCACGCCCTGCCAATGCGCGGAAGAGGCCGGAACCGGTGCGCTCTTGGCGCCCGGCGGCGCGCTCTGCGCCGCCGTATCGTTCTGGCCATAGTCGTAGTTGAGATATGCGTTGAATTTTGCGGAGGGCGTCAACAGCAGCGTCGTATCGATCAGATTGCGATAGCCGGACTCGCTGTCCACCTGCTGCGGTCCGCTGTAGACATTCAGGTCCCAGCAGTAGCGCGGACGGGTGTAGGCGCTGGTCAGCCCGACGGTGGCCCCGCCGTTGTTGGCCGTCACCTCGTTCCAGCCATTCACCACCTGCACCCCGCCGGTCCAGTTCTTGGTCGCCGGAAACTGCGTGCGCAGCCCGAAGTGGTAATACGGAATCGCCAGGGAAAAGAGAAGGGAACGGGAGTAGTTCCAGTTGTCCTTGGCCGCGATCGACTCAGCTCCCGCGGAGGTGACAAATTGACCGAAGTCGATCTCCGCTCCATGCGTCTTCGGCGGCTTGAAGCTGACGTAGGCCTGCTCCAGGTAATTGGCGTTGGCGCGGTCCGCGGCCGGATGAATGATATCGTTGGTGCGTCCCACGATAAGGTCCAAATGCACGCCGACCGGATCGGGATCGTGGTTCAGGGTAAGATCGGCCGCGCTGAGGTTGGACTGATCGGTCTTGTCGTTGAAGTTGTACAGATCGTTGATCTGCCCGTTCGCCG